>NZ_RAWF01000009.1:0-83955 GCF_003612075.1 Corallococcus sp. CA041A | reverse complement strand
GCACCACGGACGTGACGGGCACGGTGAAGCTGCCGGACAACGTCGAGATGGTCATGCCGGGCGACAACATCGCCATCGAGGTGGAGCTCATCACCCCGGTCGCGATGGAGAAGGAGCTCCGGTTCGCTGTTCGTGAAGGCGGCCGCACGGTGGGCGCGGGCGTTGTGGCGGAAATCATCGCGTAGTATTCAGCCCACCAGCTCTCCGGAAGGCCCCTTGTGGGCGGTTCCGGGGAGCCGGTGGAAATCCAGTTGCAACCCATGGGGTGTGGTGGTACACACCGCGCCCCTTCGTTCCGAAGAAACGGTTCTCTGAAATCCAGGCGTTGACGGGCGTACCGCCTCACGGTTCCCAGAGGTCGTTCAAAGAGGTTCTTGCGAATGGCGACACAGAAGATCCGCATCCGGCTGAAGGCGTACGACTCGAAGCTCCTGGACCAGAGTGCTGGGGAGATCGTCGAGACGGCCAAGCGCACGGGCGCCAAGGTGGCCGGTCCGATCCCCCTGCCGACGCGCATCAACAAGTTCACCGCGTTGCGTTCGCCGCACGTGGACAAGAAGAGCCGCGAGCAGTTTGAGATCCGCACGCACAAGCGCCTGCTCGATATCCTCGAGCCGACCCAGCAGACGCTGGACGCGCTGATGAAGCTGGATCTGTCTGCCGGCGTTGACGTCGAGATCAAGTCCTAGGAAGCGGGATGGCGTCGGAGTGGTTTCACTCTGACCCCCGAGGAAAGTGCCATGGCGAAGTTTGACGTAGTCGACCTGGATTTGAAGAAGGTGTCGGAGATCGAGCTCTCCGACGAGATCTTCGGCGCCGAGCCGAACACCCACCTGTTCTATGAGGTGGCGAAGATGCAGCAGATCAACCGGCGCCGCGGCACGGTCGGGGTGAAGAACACCTCGCTCGTCAGCGGCGGCGGCAAGAAGCCCTGGAAGCAGAAGGGCACCGGCCGTGCTCGCCAGGGTTCCATCCGCGCTTCCCACTGGGTGGGCGGCGGCAAGGCGATGGCTCCCAAGGCCCGTGACTACTTCTATCGGCCTCCCCGCAAGGTCCGCCGCGGTGCCCTGCGCGCCGTGCTGTCCCTGCGCGCCCGGGAGAAGCAGCTCATCATCCTGGACGGCTTCAAGCTGGACGCCCCGAAGTCGAAGCAGGCCTTCGAGGTGCTCACCCGCCGCCTGAAGCTCCAGAACGCGCTGATCATCGACGAGCGCGGCAACACGAACCTGCACCGCAGCGTGCGCAACCTGGCGAAGTTCGACGTGCTGCCGCCCGAGGGTCTCAACCTCGAGTCCGTGCTCAAGCACTCGCACGTCGTCCTGACTTCCGCCGCCGCGAAGGCGCTTGAGGGGTCCCTGTCATGAATCTGAACGACGTCATCAAGGGCCCGCTCATCACGGAGAAGCTGGACAAGGCCCGTGAGAAGTTCCGCCAGTACTCGTTCATCGTGGACCGCAAGGCCACGAAGCACGACGTGTCCCGCGCGGTCCAGTCCCTGTTCAAGGTCACGGTGGAGGCTGTTCGCACCAACATCGTGCGTGGCAAGACGAAGCGGGTGGGCAAGAGCATCGGCCAGCGCCCCAACTTCAAGAAGGCGGTCGTCACCCTCAAGGAAGGTGACAAGATCGAACTCTTCGAAGGGGGAGCGGTCTGACGCCACTGGCGACAGATCCGCCTGAGAGGAACACACCATGGGCATCAAGAAGTACAAGCCGACAAGCGCCGCCCGCCGTCTGATGACGGTGTCCGACTTCGCGGACATCACCAAGGACTCGCCGGAGAAGGCCCTCACCGAGCCTCTCAAGCGTTCGGGTGGCCGCAACGTTCACGGCCACATCACCCGTCGTCACCAGGGTGGCGGTCACAAGCGTCGCTACCGCACCATCGACTTCAAGCGTCGTGACAAGGACGGCGTGCCGGCCAAGGTGGTCGCGGTCGAGTACGACCCGAATCGCACGGCCAACATCGCCCTCCTGCACTACGCGGACGGCGACAAGCGCTACATCCTGGCCCCCGTGGGCTTGGCCGTGGGCGACACCGTGTTCGCCGGTTCCACCGCCGACATCCGGCCGGGCAACAGCCTGCCGCTGCAGAACATCCCGGTGGGTACGGTCATCCACAACGTGGAGCTGAAGCCGGGCCGTGGCGCCCAGGTCATCCGTTCCGCGGGCACCTCCGGCCAGTTGATGGCCAAGGAAGACCGTTACGCTCAGGTCCGCATGCCTTCCGGTGCTGTGCGCAAGGTGCTCATCGAGTGCCGTGCCACCGTCGGCCAGGTGGGCAACATCGAGCACGAAATCATTCGCATCGGTAAGGCGGGTAAGAGCCGCTGGCTGGGCATTCGGCCCACCGTCCGCGGTTTGGCCATGAACCCTGTCGACCACCCGCACGGTGGTGGTGAGGGTAAGTCCGGCCAGGGTAATCCGCACCCGGTGTCTCCGTGGGGCAAGAAGACCAAGGGCCTCACCACGCGCACCAACAAGCGCACCGACAAGTTCATCGTGAGCGGCCGCCGCCAGGGCGCGCGCAGCCAGTAAGAGGATTTGAAACATGGCTCGTTCGATCAAGAAGGGTCCGTTCGTCGACGATCACCTCCTCAAGAAGATCGAGGGGATGATTGCGGCGAACAAGAAGGCGGTCGTCAAGACCTGGTCCCGGCGCTCCACGATTCTCCCTGAGTTCGTGGGTCACACCTTCGCCGTGCACAACGGCAAGAAGTTCATTCCGGTGTTCGTGACGGAGAACATGGTGGGCCACAAGCTCGGCGAGTTCGCTCCTACGCGCACCTTCGGCGGGCACTCGGCGGAGAAGAAGGTCGCCAAGGCCCCGGGCAAGTAGCCCGTACCTACGCCTGAGAGCCTGAGGAGATGACCATGGAGTCGACTGCACATCTGCGTCACCTGCGCATGAGCCCGCGCAAGCTGTCCCTCGTCGCGGCGCTCATCCGGGGCAAGCCTGTCGAGGCTGCCCTGAACATCCTGAAGTTCACCCCGCGCGCTGCTGCGCGGCCGGTGGAGAAGCTCATCAAGAGCGCCGTCGCCAACGCGACGGACCTGTCCAAGGGCCAGGTCGACGTGGATACCCTCTACGTCAAGACCATCTCCGTGGATCAGGCCGCCACCCAGCGCCGGTTCATGCCGCGCGCCATGGGGCGCGCGACGCCCATTCAGAAGAAGTCTGCCCACGTCCACGTCGTGCTGGCCGAGGCCAAGAAGTAGGACCCGTCGGGCCCTGCCCGGACGCACCAAGGAGATTCAGTTTGGGACAGAAAGTACATCCGATTGGGTTCCGGCTCGGCGTCATCAAGACCTGGGACTCCAAGTGGTTTGAGCACAAGAACTACGCTCAGTGGCTCCACGAAGACATCCGCATCCGCGAGTTCGTCAAGAAGTCGCTGAACCACGCGGGCGTGTCGAAGGTGGAGATTGAGCGCGCCGCCAACAAGGTGAAGGTCAACGTCCACACCGCGCGTCCGGGCATCGTCATCGGCAAGCGTGGCGCTGGCATCGAGACCGTCAAGAAGGACCTCCAGCAGTTCACCAAGAACGAGGTCTTCCTGAACATCGTCGAGGTCCGCAAGGCCGAGACCGACGCGCAGCTCGTGGCGGAGAACATCGCCACGCAGCTCGAGCGCCGTATCGCCTTCCGCCGCGCCATGAAGAAGGCGCTGCAGACCGCGATGAAGTTCGGGGCCAAGGGCATCCGCGTGGCCTGCTCGGGCCGCCTGGGTGGTGCCGAGATGGCCCGCTACGAGTGGTACCGCGAGGGCCGCGTGCCCCTGCACACCCTCCGCGCGGACATCGACTTCGGCTTCGCCGAGGCCAAGACGACCTACGGCAAGATTGGCTGCAAGGTCTGGATCTGCAAGGGCGAGGTCCTCCCCGGCAAGGGTGGCCAGGCCCCCATGCCCACCAACCGGTAAGACGCCCCTGTGGGGCGGGCCCTAAGAAGCCCGCCCTGCACGGAAGGCACGAAGGACATCGACCATGCTTCAGCCTGCTCGAACCAAATACCGCAAGATGCAGAAGGGCCGCATGTTCGGCTCGGCCCACCGCGGCAGCGACCTCACCTACGGTGAGTTCGGCCTGGTGAGCCTCCAGCCGGGCTGGATCACCTCGCGCCAGATCGAGGCGGCCCGTATCGCGATGACCCGCCACGTGAAGCGCGGCGGCAAGATCTGGATCCGGATCTTCCCGGACAAGCCCATCACGAAGAAGCCCGCCGAAACCCGTATGGGTACCGGTAAGGGCGGCGTGGAGTACTACGTCGCGGTCGTCAAGCCGGGACGCGTGCTCTATGAGATGGAGGGCATGACGCAGGAGATCGCCACCGGTGCGCTGAAGCTGGCGCAGGCGAAGCTGCCGGTGCTCACCAAGATCGTGCGCCGCAGCGAGCTCTCGCTGTAGTCACGCACCGCCGGGACGGGCGCTCCACCTGGTGACAGGGGAGGGCGCCCGCATCCCGCGCCGAGGAGACCAAGATGGCGACTGCGAAGGAACTGAAGGAACTGTCGACGGACGACCTGCAGAACCGCGCGAAGGAACTGCGCGATACGCTGGTCCAGGATCGGCTCAAGCGTCGGACCGGCTCGCTGGACAGCCCCGCTGAGGGCGTGCAGCACCGCCGTGATCTGGCCCGCATCCTCACCGTCCTGGGCGAAAAGGCCCGGGCCGCGAAGGCGGGGTAGTAGTAGCAGTGCATCCGCGGGCATCCGGGCTCACCCGGGTGTCCGTGGCCATCCGGGCAGAGGGTCCGGGTGCATGACAGACAGTGAGAACCAACATGGCTGAAGCGACCGAAACGCCCGCTGCCGAGACCTCCACCCGGGGTCGTCCCAAGACCCGCGTGGGCATCGTCACCTCCAACAAGATGCAGAAGACGGTGGTCGTCACCGTCCAGCGTCGTGCTCCCCACCCGAAGTACGGGAAGATCATGAGCCTGCGCGAGAAGTACAAGGCGCACGTCGAGGATCACGACTACCCGAAGAAGGTCACCATCAACGAGGGTGACCGGGTGCGCATCGCCGAGACCAAGCCCGCTTCGAAGGACAAGCGTTGGCGCGTGGTCGAGGTGTTGGAGAAGAGCAAGAACGTCTAGGTAGGTCACACCGCGTCCGTGCGCCATGAAGCGCGTGGACGGGTTCGAGCAAGAGGAGACTTCACATGATTCAGATGCAGAGTGTGCTCGATGTGGCCGACAACTCGGGCGCCAAGAAGGTGTTTTGCATCAAGGTTCTCGGCGGCTCCAAGCGCAAGTACGCCTCCATCGGCGACGTCATCGTCGTGTCGATCCGCGAGGCCCTGCCCAACTCCAAGGTGAAGAAGGGTGACGTGGCCAAGGCCGTCATCGTCCGCACCCGTCGCGAGGTGGGTCGTGCGGATGGCAGCTACATCAAGTTCGACGGCAACTCGGCGGTCCTCATCAACAAGGACCTGGAGCCCATCGGGACGCGCATCTTTGGGCCGGTCGCCCGTGAGCTGCGTGCCCGCAAGTTCATGAAGATCATCTCGCTGGCGCCCGAGGTCCTCTAAGAGGACGCAGGCCTGACGGCGAACAGCCAGAGTGAGGAAGCCATGCAGAAGCTGAAAGTCGGTGACACCATCCAGGTCATCTCCGGGTCTGAGCGCTCGGAGAAGACGCCGGCGACCAAGCGCGGCAAGGTGCTGAAGGTTGACCGGGAGGCGGGCCGCGTGACGGTCGAGGGCCTGCGCCTGGTCAAGCGCCACATGCGCAAGACGCCGCAGAGCCCCGAGGGCGGCATCATCGAGAAGCCGGGCACCATCGCGCTCTCGAACGTCCAGGTGGTCTGCGCCAAGTGTGACAAGCCGACCCGCGTCGGCATCCGCAAGGAGGGGGAGACCTCCAAGCGGTTCTGCAAGCAGTGTGACGCCCTGATTGACTAGGGGTCGGTGTTCGGGCATGTATGCGCGCCCCTTGCCCCACCCCGTGGTGGGGCAAGCGGGCGTGCACGTCCAGAGAGCTGAAATGGTTGAGTTCTCCGGGTGTTTCCACGTTCTAGACGCAGGACTGATCGGACGCGCTGGGTCCATGACGGCGCCCCGAAGCAGGGGAATGAAAGATGGCTGACGAGAAGAAGGCCGACTCGAAGGAAAAGAAGAGCAAGAAGCGCGGCAAAGAAGAAGCCAAGAAGGTTGGCTTCGCCGCGAACATCGAGGAGGGCCTGAAGGCCCGCTCGGCGCGCCTCAAGGACCGCTTCCGCGCGGAAGGCGTTCCTGCGCTGATGAAGGAACTGGGGCTCGGAAACCCCATGGAAGTGCCGCGGCTGGAGAAGATCGTCGTCAACATGGGTCTGGGCGAGGCGCTCGCCAACAACAAGATCCTGGAGTCGGCGGTGGACCAGCTGGCTGCCATCACCGGTCAGAAGCCGGTCGTGACTCGCGCGCGCAAGTCCATCGCGAACTTCAAGCTGCGCCAGGGCCAGGCCATCGGTGCCGCTGTCACGCTGCGCGGCGACCGCATGTTCGAGTTCATGGACCGCCTCATCACCGTCGCGCTGCCTCGCGTGCGTGACTTCAAGGGCGTGTCCCCCAAGGCCTTTGACGGGAAGGGCAACTACACGCTCGGCGTGCGTGAGCAGATCATCTTCCCGGAAATCAACTACGATCAGATCGAAAAGGTGAAGGGGCTCAACATCAGCTTCGTCACCACCGCCCGGAACGACGAGCAGGGCCTCGCGCTGATGCGTCACTTCGGCATGCCGTTCCGTCAGTAACCGAGCCCAGGACTCCCATCGATCATGGCCAAGCTCTCCAAGATTGCCCAGGCAAAGCGCAAGCTGAAGTTCCCCGTGCGTCAGTACAACCGCTGCGGTCTCTGCGGTCGTCCTCGCGCCTTCCTGCGCAAGTTCAAGATGTGCCGTATCTGCCTGCGTCACCGCGCCCTGCGTGGTGAGATTACCGGCGTCACCAAGTCGTCCTGGTAGGCGTTGGACCCGGAGCCCCGTCCCTGTCCTGAAGAGGGCAGGGCGGTACCCGGTTGAAGTAGAAAGAAGTAGCGGTCGTCGCGAACCCCCGGGATGGGCCCGGCAGGCGCGGTGGCCGCGAACGCGGTGTGTCCCATGGGGACCGCTGCTTTGCTTGAAGGTGCTTCATGCCGGTCAATGATCCCGTCGGCGACATGCTGACCCGCCTGCGCAACGCCTCGCGTGCGCGGCACGACAAGGTCGTCATCCCCCACTCGAAGCTCAAGGTGGAGATCGTCAAGGTCCTCAAGGACGAGGGCTACATCGGGGATTTCGCCATCCACGAGGTCGCGCCCCAGAACGAGATCACCGTCCAGCTGAAGTACGGCCCGGACCGCAGCCCGGCCATCACCGGCATTCGCCGCGTGTCGAAGCCCGGCCTGCGTCGTTACGTCGCGGTGCGCGACATCCAGCCGGTGCTCGGCGGCATGGGCATCTCCATCCTCTCCACCTCGCGCGGCATCCTGGTGGACACCGAGGCCCGGAAGCAGAAGGTCGGCGGCGAGCTGCTCTGCACGGTCTACTAGCCAGGAGCCTGGGTGAAGCGCCCCGCGAGGAGCGCGCCCCGGGCGACGACAGCACGAGGCAATCATGAGTCGGATTGGAAAACTGGCGATCAAGCTTGGTGACAAGACGAAGGTCAATGTCGCCAACCAGCAGGTCAACTTCGAAGGCCCCAAGGGCAAGCTGTCCGTCAAGCTCCCCGCCAAGGTGAAGGTGGAGGTCAAGGACGGCCAGGTGACGGTGCAGCGCGAGGATGACTCGCGTGAGGCCCGCAGCCTGCACGGCCTGACGCGGACCATCCTCGCCAACGCGGCGAAGGGCGTGTCCGCAGGCTTCGAGAGGCGTCTGGACATCCGTGGCGTCGGTTTCCGCGCGGAAGTGAAGGGCAAGGCCATTCACTTCTCGCTCGGTTACTCCCACCCGGTGGTGTTCAACCTGCCGGAGGGTGTGACGGCGGAAGTCGACAAGACCTCCCGCACCGAGGACAGCCTTCCCACGGTGGGGCTGACGCTCCGCTCGGCGGACAAGGAAGCCCTGGGCGCCACGGCGGTGAACATCCGCTCGCTGCGTCCGCCGGAGCCCTATAAGGGCAAGGGCATCAAGTACGCCGAGGAGCGCATCCGTCGCAAGGAGGGCAAGACCGGTACGACCTAGTCGTCGCCGCGTCTTCGCCGAGCATTCAACCCCGTCGGGCCTTGAGGTCTGGCGGAATCATCCGGCGGCGGAAGGCCGCATCGCCGCCGGACGGAAAAGGAAGCAGCCATGTCCAAGACTGTCGAGCAGCGCCTCAAGAGGAAGAACCGCATCCGCAAGAAGCTCTCCGGAACCACGGAGCGTCCGCGGCTGTCGGTCTACAAGAGCCTCAAGCACATCTACGCGCAGGTGGTGGACGACTCCACCGGCCGCACGCTGGCGTTCGCGTCGTCCCTGTCCAAGGAGTTGAAGGGCAAGGACGAGGGCGACAAGAAGGCCGACGCGAAGCGCGTGGGCTCCCTCATCGCGGAGAAGTGCAAGGCCGCCAACGTCGATGCGGTGGTGTTCGACCGCAACGGCTTCCCTTACCATGGGCGCATCGCCGCCGTGGCTGACGCCGCGCGCGAGGCCGGCCTGAAGTTCTAGGTACCAGAAAGGAATTCCTCAAGTGGCAACTCCGATCAATCCGAACGATCTGGACCTGACCGACCGCGTGGTGAACATCAACCGCGTGGCCAAGGTGGTGAAGGGTGGCCGCCGGTTCTCGTTCGCCGCGCTTGTCGTGGTGGGCGATGGCAACGGGCACGTGGGCGTGGGCCTGGGCAAGGCCAACGAAGTCCCCGAGGCCATCCGCAAGGGTGGCGAGAACGCGAAGAAGAACCTGTTCCGCGTTCCCCGCATGGGCCACACCATCCCGCACGAGATCCTGGGGCACTTTGGTGCCGGCTGGGTGCTCCTGAAGCCGGCCTCCGAAGGTACGGGCGTCATCGCCGGTGGTGCGGTGCGCGCGGTGCTGGAGGCGGCGGGCATCCGCAACATCCTGACCAAGAGCCAGGGTTCGCGGAATCCGCACAACGTGCTGAAGGCCACGGTGGCGGGCCTGAAGCTGCTGCGCAGCGCCGAGCAGGTCGCGCGGCTGCGTGGCAAGGACGTCGAGACCCAGAAGCTCGCGGGCGAGGCGAGGGGCTAGTCATGGCGCTCAAGGTTAAGCTGACGAAGAGCTTCTCGGGGTCTTCCGAGGACATGCTGGCCACCATCAAGGGCCTCGGTCTGAAGAAGTTCGGCGACGAGCGGCTGTTGAAGGACACCCCGGCGGTGCGCGGCATGGTGTTCAAGGTAAAGCACCTGGTCTCCCTGGAGACGGTCAGCCAGGAGGCCCCGGCGCCCAAGCGCCGCAAGCCCCGGAAGATTGTCGCCCGGGACCGCGCCCTGGAGCGCCTGGCCGCCAAGGCCAAGGCCTGAGAACTGAGGATCCAACATGAGCATCCTGACCAATCTGAAGCGCCCTGAGGGCTCCTGGCACCGCAAGAAGCGCGTGGGCCGTGGCCAGGGTAGCGGCCTGGGCAAGACGGCCGGCCGCGGCGGCAAGGGCCAGAAGGCCCGCTCCGGCAACATGCGGTTCGAGGGCTTCGAAGGCGGCCAGAGCCCGCTGCAGCGCCGCCTGCCGAAGTTCGGCTTCAACCCGCCCAACCGCACCACCTACGCGGTGGTGAACCTGGGCGACCTGGAGCACACGTTCGACGCTGGCGCCACGGTGGACGAGGCCGCGCTGAAGCAGGCGGGCCTGGTCAAGGGCCGTTATGATGGCGTGAAGGTCCTGGCCCACGGCGAGCTCGCCAAGAAGCTCACCGTCAAGGTGAACAAGGTGTCCGCGGCGGCTCGCGAGAACATCGAGAAGGCGGGCGGCTCCGTGGAGGAGCTTCCCCTGGTGGCGCACAAGCCGGAGTCGGCCGCCAAGGCCCACGCTGGCAAGGGCGTCAAGGCTCCTCGCCAGCCCCGGGCGTAGGCGTGACCGGCGGCGCGCATCACAGTGATGTGGTGCGCGCCCCCAGCCTTGTGTAGGCTTCCGCGCCCCTTTCCGGAACCGGAGAGGGGCGTTTGTTGTTGCTGGCAGAACCTCTTGAAGAGGATGGCATTACCGTGGCCCTGAACGCCTTCGCCAACGTCTTCCGCATCGCGGAGCTGCGCAGCCGGCTTGCGTACACGCTCGTGCTGCTGTCCGTCTACCGCATCGGCATCTTCATCAACACGCCGGGCGTGGACCGCTCTGCGATGAACGCGTTCATGGACGCCCAGAAACAATCGGGCGGCCTCGTGTCGCTGTTCAACCTCTTCTCCGGCGGCGCGCTGGAGCAGATGTCCATCTTCGGCCTGGGCATCATGCCGTACGTGAGCGCCTCCATCATCATCCAGCTCTTGGCGGTGGTGGTGCCCAGCCTGGAGCGCCTGCAGAAGGAAGGCGCCGCGGGCCGCCAGAAGATCAACCAGTACACGCGCTACGGAACCATCGCGCTGTCCATCGTGCAGGGCGTGGGCATCTCGCGGTGGCTGGCCTCGCTGGGCCGCTCCGACGCGGGGCAGGGCGGCTTCAACCAGGTGGTGGTACCCAACGACAACCTCTGGTTCACCTTCATGACGGTGGTCAGCCTCACGGCGGGCACGGCCTTCATCATGTGGCTGGGCGAGCGCATCACCGAGCGCGGCATCGGCAACGGCATCTCGCTCATCATCTTCGCGGGCATCGTGGCGCGCGTGCTGCCCGGCGCGAAGACGCTGCTGGACCTGACGTCGCAGGAAGTGGTGAACGTGGCCGCGGTGCTGGGCCTGCTCTTCTTCATGCTCCTCATCATCGGCGTGGTGGTCTATGTGGAGCGGGGCATGCGTCGGGTGCCCATCCAGTACGCCAAGCGCATGGCGGGCCGTCGCATGTTCGCGGGCCAGGCCACGTACTTCCCCATGAAGGTGAACGCCTCGGGCGTGATTCCCCCCATCTTCGCCGGCGCGGTGCTGTCCTTCCCGGCGACGCTGGGCGCGTGGTTCCCCTTCCTGCAGGGCTTCCAGCGCAGCATCGAGGGCAACCTCTGGGTCTACAACGGCCTGTTCGTGCTGCTGGTGGTGTTCTTCTCCTACTTCTACACGGCGCTCACCTTCCGGCCGGATGACGTGGCGGACAACATCAAGAAGCAGGGTGGCTACATCCCCGGCATCCGCCCGGGCCGTCAGACGGCGGAGTTCATTGAGCGCACGCTCAACCGCCTCACGTTCGGTGGCGCCATCTACCTGGCCATCATCTGCGTGATTCCGTCCGTCATCAGCAGCGTGCTCGGGGTGCAGTTCACCTTCGGCGGCACGGCGCTCCTCATCGTGGTGGGCGTGGCGCTGGACACGGTGCAGCAGATTGAGGGCCACCTCATCAGCCGCAACTACGAAGGCTTCGCGGGTCCGCGCGGTCCGCGCATCCGCGGCCGGGTTCGCGTGGCGGCCTGACAGCGGTCGGTTGTGTTCCGGGCGCCTCTCCCCAATGGTGGGGAGGGGCGCCTCGTCGTTCAAGGGTGGACGTAGGTACAAAGGAGCGACATGAACCTCATCCTCTTGGGGCCGCCGAACGCCGGGAAGGGAACCCAGGCGAAGAAGCTCTACGCGGACTTCCAGATCCCGCAGATCTCCACCGGCGACATCCTGCGCAAGGCCGTGAAGGATGGCACGCCGCTGGGCAAGGTGGCCGGGCCGCTGATGGCCGCGGGGCAGTACGTCCCGGACGACGTCGTCATCGGCATCGTGGAGGAGCGGCTGAAGGAGCCGGACGTAGCCCAGGGCTTCGTGCTTGACGGCTTTCCCCGCACCCCGGGACAGGCGGACGCGCTGGACCGGATGCTGGAGCGGTTGGGCAAGCAGCTGAACGCGGTCGTGTCGCTCGAGGTCCCTCACTCGACGCTGGTCGAGCGTGGCTCCGGCCGGCGCGTGTGCCCCAATGACGGGTCCGTCTTCCACGTCACCCAGAGCCCGCCGAAGCGCGCGGGCCTGTGCGACAAGTGCAGCACGGAGCTCGTGCAGCGTCCGGATGACACGCCGGAGGTCATCGAGAAGCGCCTGCAGAAGTACGACGCCGAGACGTCCCCTCTGAAGAACTTCTACGCGAAGAAGGGGCTGCTCAAGAGCGTGGACGGCGTCGGGTCTCCGGAGGGCATCTACGAGGAGATCAAGAAGGCCGCTGGCCGTCCTGCCTGAGCCTGGGGCAGCCAGTGAGGCGAGGGCAGGGCCGGTCTGGACTGCCGCCCCACCGTTCATGGGTTCCCGACAGAGCAGCGGGCTGGTAGGGAAAGGGGCGCATGAACCCGGTGGAGATCAAGAGCCCGGATGAGATTGCCCTGATGCGGGAAGCGGGGCGGATCGTCTGTGAGATCCTGGACGAACTGGAGAAGGCAGTGGCCCCCGGTGTCTCCACCTGGGATTTGGACGCCCTGGCGGAGCAGCTCATCGCCAAGAAGGGCGCCCGGTCGGCGTTCAAGGGCTACCACGGCTTTCCGGGTGTCCTCTGCGCCTCCGTGAACCAGGAGGTCGTCCATGGCATCCCCAACCGGAAGCGGCGGTTGGTGGCGGGGGACCTGATGAAGCTGGACTTCGGGGTGGTCTACCGCGGCTTCTTCGGGGACTCCGCGCGGACGGTGCCGGTAGGGAAGGTGACGCCAGAGGCCCAGGCCCTGGTGGACGTTACCCGGCAGTCCCTGGAGAAGGCCATCCAGGCGATGCAGCCGGGCAACCGGATTGGCGACATTGGTCACGCGGTGCAGAACCACGTGGAGGCGCGGGGGTTCTCCGTGGTCCGGGACTTCACGGGGCACGGGATTGGCCGGAAGCTGCACGAGCCGCCGCAGGTGCCCAACTACGGGCAGGCGGGGTCAGGGATGAAGCTGCGGCCAGGCATGGTCCTGGCTGTGGAACCAATGGTGAACCAGGGGACGCCCGACGTGGAGGTCCTGGAGGACGAGTGGACGGCCGTCACTGTGGACGGCAAGTTGTCCGCCCACTTCGAGCACACCATCCTGATCTCAGAGCGGGGGCCGGAAGTGCTGACCCGGCGTCGATGAGGGCCCCCGGCCACAGGGTGAAATAGGGTGATGTCAGAAGGTGTTGATAGAGGTCCAGATTTCAGATCGCGCGGCGCTTGCTACTTACGGACCAAAGTGTTATCCCGCCGCGCTTCCAGAAGGTTCGTGGTCCGGGAAGAAGGTTGACGCTTGCCGAAGGATGATTCCATCGAAGTCGAGGGGACCGTTATGGAGCCCCTACCGAACGCGATGTTCCGCGTGGTGCTGGACAACGGCCACAAGGTGCTCGCGCACATCTCGGGTAAGATGCGGATGCACTTCATCCGTATCCTTCCGGGCGACAAGGTGAAGGTCGAGTTGTCGCCGTATGACCTGACCCGTGGACGGATCACGTACCGGGCCAAGTAATTCGCGCCGGCCGCCTGTGCGGACCGGCTGTTGTGCTTTTCTCCGCTGAAGGAAGGAAGTTCGCTCCATGAAGGTTCGGGCGTCCGTCAAGAAGATCTGCGACAAGTGCAAGGTTGTTCGCCGTAAGGGCATCGTGCGCGTCATCTGCGCTTCCAACCCCCGGCACAAGCAGCGCCAGGGCTAGAGAGTCCCCAGGGACTCTTCAGCCTCAGACCAACTCCACAACAAGGAAGACCGAAGATGGCTCGTATCGCCGGCATCGATCTGCCGCCCAACAAGCGTGCGGTGATCTCGCTTCAGTACATCTACGGGATCGGTAACAAGACCGCGCACGACATCATCGAGGCGGCGGGCATCGATCTCACCACCCGGACCAAGGACCTCACCGAGGACCAGGCTCGAAAGATCCGCGAGATCATCGAGGCCAACTACAAGGTCGAGGGTGACCTCCGGCGCGAGGTGACCATGAACATCAAGCGGCTGATGGACCTGGGTTGCTACCGGGGTCTGCGTCACCGCAAGGGTCTTCCGGTCCGCGGCCAGCGCACCCACACCAACGCGCGCACCCGCAAGGGTCCCAAGCGCGGCATCGTTCGCGCGAAGCCGGCCGCTCCGGCCCGCTAAACCCTCTGGCGCCCGCTGCCTCGCTTCGTGTGAGGCGCGGGCGTTGATCACCTACTCCCAGGAGCAGCGATTCACATGGCTGACGAGATCAATACCGCCGCCGCGCCGGCCGGTGCCGAGGGTGGCGAGACCCCTGCGGCGAAGAAGAGCAAGCGCAAGGGTAAGAAGAACATCCTCAACGGCGTGGTCCACATCCAGTCCACGTTCAACAACACCATCATCACGATCACGGACGTGTCCGGGAACGTGATCTCCTGGTCGTCGGCCGGGGCGCGCGGCTTCAAGGGCAGCCGCAAGTCCACGCCGTTCGCGGCGCAGGTGGCCGCTGGCGACGCCGCGGCGAAGGCGATGGAGCACGGCCTGAAGACCGTGACGGTGTTCGTGAAGGGTCCGGGCGCGGGCCGTGAGTCGGCGCTGCGCGCGCTGGCCGCCGCCGGCCTGAAGATCAGCCTCATCCGCGACGTGACGCCCATCCCGCACAACGGCTGCCGTCAGCCCAAGCGCCGCCGCGTCTAATTACCGCTTCGGGCCGGGGACCCGCCTCGCGGCGGGCCCGGCTCCAGACCATCTGCAAGGAGAGTTTCCGTGGCTCGTTATACCGCGAGCGCCTGCCGTATCTGCCGGCGCGAGAACCTGAAGATGTACCTCAAGGGCGACCGTTGCTACACGGACAAGTGCGCCATCGAGCGCCGCCCCTATCCCCCCGGTCAGCACGGCCAGGGCCGCGTGAAGTTCTCCGGCTACGGCGTGCAGCTGCGCGAGAAGCAGAAGGTCAAGCGCATGTACGGCCTGCTCGAGAACCAGTTCCGCGGGTACTACCACCGCGCGTCCGCGGCCAAGGGCAAGACGGGTGAGAACCTGCTGCAGCAGCTGGAGCTCCGCCTGGACAACGTGGTGTTCCGCATGGGTTTCGCGGACACGCGCAACGAGGCGCGCCAGCTGGTGCGTCACGGTCACTTCCAGGTCAACGGCCGCCGGGTGAACATCCCGTCGTTCTCCGTGAAGCCGGGCAGCGCAGTGGAAGTGGTGGAGAAGAGCCGCAAGGTGCTCCGCATCTCCGAGGCGCTGGAGACGGTGGACCGCCGTGGCGTTCCCCAGTGGATTGACCTGGACAAGAAGTCGTTCAAGGGCACGGTCAAGACGGTCCCGAACCGCGAGGACCTGACCATGCCCATCCAGGAGCAGCTCATCGTCGAACTGTACTCGAAGTAAGCAGGGATGCAGGGCCCGCTTCGGTGGGCCCCTCCCGCGGTGGGCGCCCTGGCCGACAAGGCCGGGGCGTTGTCGCTTTGTCGCCTGTCGTTTCGCCTGGAGGCCGCGTTCTGCGCGCGCCGGGCGAGGTTGTTAGCAGTCCCCCCCGCGTGCCCGTCCTCCCGTCAATCTGGCGGGGAAGTGGGTGATGGCGCACGACCAGAGGAGCAGTCCCCATGGCCGACACGTTTGTTGCGAAGAACTGGCGCGACCTCATCAAGCCGCGCCGCATGGAAGTGGACCAGGACTCGCTGAGCCCCACGTACGGCAAGTTCGTGGCGGAGCCGCTGGAGCGCGGCTTCGGGACGACGCTGGGCAACTCGCTGCGGCGGGTGCTGTTGTCGTCGCTGCAGGGCGCGGCCATCACCTCCGTGAAGATTGAGGGCGTGGACCACGAGTTCACGACCATCCCCGAGGTGGCCGAGGACGTCACGGACGTCGTGTTGAACCTGAAGGAGGTCCTCCTCCGGATGCACACGAACGAGACGAAGACGCTGCGCATCGAGGTGGAAGGCCCCAAGGAAGTGAAGGCGGGCGACCTCATCGCGGACCAGGACGTCGAAATCCTGAACCCGGGTCACCACATCTGCACCGTGTCCGAGGGTGGCAAGGTGCGCATGGAGTTGATGTGCCGCCGCGGCCGTGGCTACGTGCCGGCGTCCACGAACAAGGTGGCGGGCGCGCCCATCGGGACCATCCCCATCGACTCGCTCTTCTCGCCCATCCGCAAGGTGAACTACCAGGTCACCAACGCGCGCGTCGGTCAGGTCACGGACTTCGACAAGCTGTCGCTCGAGGTCTGGACGGACGGCTCCGTGGTGCCGCAGGACGCGGTGGCGTACGCGGCGAAGATCATCAAGGAGCAGCTCACGGTGTTCGTGAACTTCGACGAGACCGAGGAGCCGGTCGTCGCCGAGGCGCCGAAGGAAGAGGCCAAGCTCAACGAGAACCTGTTCCGCTCGGTGGACGAGCTGGAGCTGTCGGTGCGTTCGGCCAACTGCCTGCAGCAGGCGAACATCAAGTCCATCGGTGACCTGGTCCAGCGCACCGAGGCGGAGATGCTCAAGACGAAGAACTTCGGCCGCAAGTCTCTGAAGGAGATCAAGGAGATCCTCGCGGAGATGGGTCTGTCCCTGGGCATGAAGCTGGAGAACTGGCCGCCGAAGAACGCGCCGGCTCCCGCGGCCCCCAAGGCCTGAAGCGTCGTTGTTTCCTGAAGCACCTGCCTTGGCATCCCACCGACACGGCTTCACGGTGGCGCGAAGGCAGGGGGCCCTGTGGTACACAGGGCCCGATTCAACGGCGGCCCCCGGTGTCGGGGCCGTCCTTCCCACCCGGTACCTGATACGGCCGGAGTGGTGGGGTTCTCAAGAAGAGACCCCGGAGCACGCGCATGCGCCACAAGGTCGGACAAAGGAAGCTGCACCGCACCACGAGCCACCGTCTCGCGATGCTGAACAACATGGTCACGTCCCTGCTGGAGCACGGGGCCATCCGCACCACCGTTCCCAAGGCGAAGGAAGTCCGTCCGCTGGCCGAGCGCATCATCACGCTCGCCAAGCGCGGTGGCCTGTCCAACGTGCGCCTTGCTGCCCGCACCGTGAAGGACCGCACGGTCCTCCAGAAGGTGTTCAGCGAGTACAAGGAGCGTTACGCGTCCCGTCCGGGTGGCTACACCCGCATCGTGCGCCTGGGCTTCCGCCGGGGCGACGCCGCGGAGATGGCCCTCATCGAGCTGGTGGACCGTCCCGCGAAGGCCCCGGCCGCCGCTGAGACGACCGAGGCTCCCGCCGAGGCGAAGTCCGAGGGTTGAGCCGTTCCCCGTGCCCGGGTCTCACGTGAGTGAGGCCCGGACGGGCTGAAGAAGCACCGAGGGCGCCTTCCTGCTTCAGGAGGGCGCCCTTCGTGTTTCCGGCGTCTGGAGGGGCGCGCCCCGCGGCGGGCTACTTCTTCGGCGCGAGGAGGCGCTGCCACTCCTCCTGGAGGGAAGGCGTGAGGTCGGCCTTGTCATCCGCGCTCTTCATCGTCAGCGCCTGGAAGCGCAGGTCCGCGGGCGCGGCGCCGCCGGTCTTCCCCAGGAGCTGTTTGGGCGTGATGGTGACGAAGTTGCCGGGCTGCACCTCCGCCACCACCGCCTTGTACTCGTTGTTCACGGTGATGATGACGTCGCGCCAGACGTCCTTGCTCTCGTTCCAGATGGTGACGGAGGGCCGGTCCAGCTTGTCGCTGAGCACCAGGCGCGCGTCCATGTCACCGGTGTCCAGGGATCTGCCCGGGCACGCGATGCCGAAGCTGGCGACGGACAGAACGAGCCAGCCCGCGACGATGCCGGCCTTGTACTTGAAGAAGCGGTTGCTCGCGCGGAAGTCCGCGAACTGCTCCTTCAGGATGGAGAAGGCGTTGAGGACGACGTTGGACGTCTCCGCGGCAACGCGCTTGCCCAGGGGGCCTTCCGGCTTCGCCTTCTCCAGCGGGGCCATGCGGGCGGCGCTCACGGCGCGCATGCCAGGGCTCGTGGCCGCACGAGGCTGGGTGCCGGGATTGGACGGCGTCCGGGGCGGCGGGGTGCTGGGAGGGGCGGGTTTGCGCGCGTCGCTCATCGGAGGCGGAGTGTAGAGGGGCCGGTGCGCCGGTGGCTACTGGCCCTTGAGCACCTGCAGCGCCTTGCTGGCCACCGCGTTGTCGGGCTGGGTCTCCAGCACCTTCCCCAGCCAGCGCTCCGCTTCGTTCGCGGCCTTCTGGCGGTCCTCGGGACGGCGGGCCTTCTGGGCCTCCTCGGTGTAGAGCAGGCCCAGGCGCAGGGCGAACTCGGTGTTCTCCGGGTCCTTGTCCGCCACGGCCTTCAGCTCGCGCTGCGCGGCCGCGTAGTCCCCCTGCAACTGGTACACGAGCGACAGCTTGCCGCGCGCGGCCGCCGAGTCCGGCGCCAGCGTCACGGCCACCTGGAAGGCCTCCTTCGCGGTGTCCAGGTCCCGGGCCTCCAGGCGCATGTCGCCCAGGCGGAACCAGGCCAGGTCCAGCAGCGGGTTGAGCGCCGCGGCCTTCTCGAAGGCGGTGCGCGCCGCTTCCGTGCGCTGGCGCGACAGGTACAGCTCCCCCAGGTAGAGCTGGTTCTTGCCGTCCTGGGGGGCGCGCTCGATGGCCTGCTTGAACTCGTCCACGGCGCGGCCGGCGTCATCCAGGCGCTGGTAGGCCAGCCCCAGGAGGGCGTGCACCACGGCCAGGTCCGGGTAGTCGTGGAGGATCTCCTCGAAGGCGATGAGGGCGTGCTGGGGCGCGTCCAGCTCGTGCAGGTAGCGCATGCCCTCCTCGAGCTTCGCCTCCGCCGCCTTGGGGAAGTTCTGGAACGGGTCCGCCAGCGGGTTCATCAGCGCCCGTGCGGTGGCAACCTCTGCGGGGGTAGGGCTGCCGCGCACGACGGTGCCCAGGGCCTCCACGGCGCCCGCCGTGTCGCCCGTGCGGGCCAGGGCCTTGGCCAGGGGCAGCTTCCAGCCCGCGCGCTCCGGGGCCATCTCCACGGCCTTGCGCAGCGGGCCCAGGGCGGCGGCGTACTGCTCCGACTCCAGGCGCGCCACGCCCAGGCGGTAATGGAACTCCGCGGTGGTGGGAGACAGCGCGATGGCGCGCTCGAAGGCGGCCACGGTGGGGGCACCCGCGTCCCGGGCCCGGGAGAAGAGCGTCAGGCCCAGCATGTACTGGTCCACCGCGCGCTCGTTCTTCGCGATGGCCTGGCGCAGCTCCTCCGCCCAGGCGTCCGCGCGGCCGGCCTTCACCTGGGCCTCGGTGAGGGCGCGGGCCACGTCTACGTCGTCCGGCGTGCGCGCGTGCAGCTCCCGCAGGAGCTTCCCCGCCTCATCCGGCTGGTTGCCGTCCAGGTAGGCGCGCGCCTGGGCCTGGGGAGACAGCGCGGGGGCCTGTGACTGGCCATGGCCGCAGCCGGTGGCGAGCAGCCCCAGCCCCAGGAGGGCGGCGGGCCAGCGGAGCGTGCGGAGGCGGTTCAAGGGAAGCGTCTGGGGCACGGGGAGCTCAGGAGGCCTGGGAGGTGACGGAGGAGGGAAGCTGCGCGACGCCCTCGCGGTTCGGCGCGGCGACGGCGGTGTCCGGGTCACCGCCCTTGCCGCCCAGGGAGAGGCTGTCGGCGATGATCTGTTCGCGCACTGCGCGGGCCAGGCCCTCGCGGTCGTTGTCCGCGAAGCCGCTGGTGTCGATGGGGCGGCCAATCTTCACGCGCACCGGACCCGGGGAGATGTTCCACGAGTTCTTGGGCATCACGTTGTCGGTGCCCTCGATGGTGACGGGGCAGATGGGCACGCGGGCCTTGAGCGCGAGCGCGAAGGGGCCCTTCTTGAAGGGCAGCACGCGGCCGTCCGGGGAGCGGGTGCCCTCCGGGTACAGGAAGATGCTGGTGCCCGCGCGGATCTTCCGGGCGGCTTTTTCAAGCGACGCGATGGCGGACGAACGGTCTCCGCGGTTGATGAAGACGTGGCCCGCGAGCCAGAGGTACCAGCCGATGAACGGCACGAAGCGCAGCTGCGACTTGGCGACGAAACGGAAGTCCACCGGCACGGCGAAGAAGTGGGCCGGGATGTCGAGTGTGGACATGTGGTTGCCGACGTAGATGGTGGGCCGCTTCGGGTCCACGTTCTCCCCGCCAATGACCTCCAGCTTCGCGCCACCGGCCCACAGGAGCACGGGCGACCAGATCCATCGGGCGACCCATACCGAGCGCGACGGGTTGAGCGTCACCAGCATCGCGAGGCATGCGAGGGTGAAGCAGATCGGGGACCACACCGTGACCACCAGGATGCACCACAGCTTGCGCAACATGCGTCGCCTTTCCTCCTACCGGGGGGCCTGAGCGCCGGAAGGGCCCTGGGGGTGCCGCTCACCGGTCGGGTAGCCAGGCGGCGCGGCGCGGGCGCCGGCACGGGCTCCTGGACGTGCGGAACGGGGCGGGGGCATGCACTTTATCTACCATGGCTCCCCCCGCCATTGTTTCTGGTGAATGCCGCTCGCTGGGGTTACAAGCAAGGGTGGCGTGGCCAGGAAAAAGCTCATCGCCATCGCGGGCAACATCGGAGCCGGAAAGACGGAGCTCACGTCCTTCCTGTGCCGGAAGTACGGCCTCACGCCGTCCTTCGAGCCCAATGACCAGAACCCCTATCTCGCGGATTTCTACAAGGACATGAAGACGTGGGCGTTCCGCTCACAGCTCTTCTTCCTGACGCACAAGTTCCGCCTGCACCGGGAACTGGAGCGCACGCCGGGCACCGTGCTCCAGGACCGGACCCTCTATGAGGACGCGGAAATCTTCGCCAAGAACCTCCACCGGCAGCGGCTCATCGACAAGCGCGACTGGTCCACCTACTGGGAGCTGTACCAGACCATCTCCCAGTCGCTCCGGCCGCCCGACCTGATGATCTACCTGCGCTGCCCGGTGATCACCCTGAAGGAGCGCATCCGCCTGCGCGGGCGGACCATGGAGAAGGACATCCCGACCGCCTACCTGAAGCGCCTCAACGCCCTCTACGAGGAGTGGTTCGAGGGCTATTCGCTGTCACCGGTGCTGGTGCTGGGGACGGACAAGCTGGACTACCTCACCAACCTGGTGGACCGCGTGGACCTCTTCCGACAGATAGAGAAGCACTTGTGAAGGAGGTCTACGTCCTGGCCACCGAGCAGTCCGTGCCGCCAGCCCTGGACGCGCTGCGCGCGGCGTTCGCGACGGACGAGGTGGAGTTCGTGCCGCACGAGGGCGACTGGGGCTTCACCGTGCGTGCGGACGGCTCGGAGGTGAAGGTGGTGCTCAAGCCCCTGAGCGACGGCCGTCCTCGCGTCCCCCAGGAGCTGTTCAGCGGCAGCCCGGAGGCCTTCGCGCGCGTGGAGAAGTCGCAGGCTTGCTTCGCGTTCCTCCTGGAGCCGGGCGGCGCGCAGCCCACGCTGCCCGTCTTCGAGGCGCTGTGGACCGTGCGCACGCTGATGGAGCAGGCGCCGGGCGTGCTCGTGGACCTGACGGCGTTCAAGCTGCACGAGCCCGAGGACGTGGTCGAGATCACCGAGTTGGACTTCGACATCCGCGACCACGTGCACCTGCACGCCATCGAACTGGCGGAAGGGGACACGCCGCTGTGGGTGCACTCGCACGGGATGGAGAAGTTCGGCGCGCGCGACGTGGAGATCTTCCACCTGGGCGAGGGCGACCTGCTGGCCGCGGAGAGCTTCCTCCACGAGCTGTGCACGGACCTGGCGTTCGCGCAGGGGCCGGCGCTGCGCTCGGAGGTGGCCACCAGCGAGGGCCAGAGCTTCACCCTGGTGCCGTCGGAGGAGGCCCGCGCGAACCTGCTGGGCGTGCCGCTGGATGCCTTCGATGGCCACGAGGGGCTGTTCCTCACGGTGGTGTCGCCCCTGGGCCGGCACAACACGGCGGAGCTCCTGTCGACGTACCGGGAGCGCTTCGCCAAGGAGCCGGCCGAGCAGACCCAGGCCATGCACGAGGAGGCGCAGGCGCTGTTGCCCGCGTTCCTGGCGCGCTTCCAGCGTAAGGGGTTGATGGAGCCCCTCACGTTCCTGGTGCGGGCCCCCTTCGAGACACACCCGGAGGGCGAGGTGGTGGTGGAGAACCTGTGGCTGGAGGCGGTGGCCCGGGACGAGGGCTCCGTCGTGGGCCGGCTGGTGGACGGTGCGGTGCACACCACGGAGTGGCGCAAGGGGGCCCACGTGGAGGTGGAGGAGAAGCAGATCAACGCCCTGGCCATCGCCCGAGAGGGCCGCGCGCTCAACGAGTCCGAGCTGCGCGCTCTTTTGAACGCCGAACGTCCCATGTAGCGCTGCGCGTCCAACCCGACGCGTCTTGCGGGCGCCCCGAGGGGCGCTGCTAGGCTGCCCGTCCGCATGCCGGCATTGCTGCTGCTCACAGGCCCGTCAGCGGGGCGCCGGTACGAGGTCGTCTCCCAGCTGACCCTCGGCCGCAGTCCCTCCTGCGACATCCCGCTGGAAGACGACCAGGTGTCGCGCCGCCACGCGCAGCTGTTCCTGGACACCGTCGCGGGACAGGTGCGGCTGCGCGACCTGGGCTCCACCAATGGCACGCTCCTCAACGGGCAGCGGCTGGCGCTCCAGGAAGAGGCGGTGCTGCGGCCGGGTGACCGGATGCGCGTGGGCGCCACCATCGCGGTGTACGAGCCGCCGCCGGTGTCCATCGTCGACGAGCCCTCCGGCGTGGTCGTTCCGGAGCCGGCGCACGTGCCCATCGAAGAGGTGCTGCCGCACGTGGGCGCGGCCGCGGCGATGTACTCGGCGGGGACGGCGCTGCTGGGGGCCACCAGCGAGGCCATGGTGCTGCGGCGGCTATCGGAGGAGATGGCGCACGCGCTCAACGCGGACCGCGCCGCGGCGCTGCTGAGTGGGCCGGAGGGGCTTCGCACGGCGGCGGTGTCCGGCGCGGCGTCCGTGGAGGTTCCTCGCGCGCTGGTTCAGGCGGCGCTGGAGCGCAAGGAATTGGGGCGGACGGACACGGCGCTGTGCTCGCCGCTGGTGGCTTCGGGCGGGATGCCCTTTGGCGTGCTGTACGTGGAGCGCGAGGCGTCGCCGTTCACCGAGGGCGAGGGCCAGTTGCTCGCGTCGCTGGGGCGGCTGGGCGGCGAGGCCTACACGGCGGTGCGCTCTCGCGGCGAGGCGGAGGCCGCGGAGACGCCGTGGGTGACGCCGCTGGGGACGTCGCGGGCGTTCCGGGGCGTGGTGGAGGAGGCTCGGCGGGCGGCGGGCAGTGCCGCCCCGGTGGTGCTGCATGGCGAGCCGGGCACGGGCAAGGCGCTGCTGGCGCACTTCCTCCATGGGAAGTCCCCTCGTGCGCTGGGGCCGTGGGTGACGGTGGAGTGCCGGCAGTCCCTGGAGGCGGTGGAGGTGGCGCTCTTCGGCCGAGCGGGTGCGCCCGGCCAGCCTCCGGTGACGTCCGCGGTGCTACGCGCGGACGCGGGCACGCTGCTCTTGCGCCACGTGGAGGCGCTTCCCCGGCCGGCGGCGGAGCGCCTGGCGCGGATGCTGGCCCGGCGCGCGGCTCCGGCGCGGCAGGGCGGAGAGGAGCCCGTGGACGTGCGCATCGTCGCCACCAGTGGCTCGCCGGTGTCGCGGCTCGCGTCCCGGGGAGAGTTCGACGCGGCGCTGGCCCGGGGGCTTACGGGCTTCGAGCTGGAGGTCCCGCCCCTTCGCGAGCGGCGGGGGGACGTGCCGGTGCTGCTGGAGCACTTCGCGCTGCGCGGTGCCCGGCAGGGCGGGCGGGAAGCGCCGGTGCTGGGACCCGAGGCCCGGCGTCTGCTGGCGGAGTATCCGTGGCCGCAGAACGTGCGCGAGTTGGAGTTGGTCGCGGAGCGGCTGGGACGCGTGTACGCGGCGGGCCATGTGGGCATCCCGCAGCTGCCTCCGGAGGTGCGCGAGGGCGCGGTGGGGCAGGCGCCTCGCACGTTGCAGGAGCAGGTGGCCCGTCTGGAGCGCGACGCCATCGCGGAGGCGCTTCGCGAGTCCGGATGGAAGAAGGTCCGCGCGGCGGAGTTGCTGGGCATCAGCCGGCCCACACTCGACCGGAAGATGGAGGAGTACGGGCTGACGCTGGAGCGGGGGACTCGCGGCTGAGCGCGGTCAGGCCTTGGTGATGGTGCTGTCCTTGCGGCGGCTGATCAACACGCCCGTGAGGATGAGCGCCGCGCCGAGCATCTGGAACAGGGTGGGGCGTTCACCGCGGACGACCCAGGCGGTGAGGGCGGCGACCACGGGGATGCCGGTGCCGTAGAGCGTCGTGCGGTTGGTGCCCACCTGCTGCACGCTGCGGAACCACACGAAGTACGCGAGCACCAGCGGCACCAGCGCCGAGTACACAAGCGCCACCCAGCCCGCGGCACTCACTCGCGACGCGTCCATCGCGACGACCTGGGACGCGCCGGCCAGCACGACCCCAGGGGCGCCCGTGAGCATGGTGATGGCGGTGACGCGCAGCGCGGAGATGCCTTCTCCCACGGCGCGTGTGCCCACCGTGTAGATGGACCAGCACAGCGAGCTGCCGACAATCAGCGCATCACCTGTCCATGTCTCCGCGCCCAGGTTCGGGCCTCGCGCGCCCACGACGAGCAGCGTGCCCACCACCGCGAGCGAGAGCCCCGCGACGACGGGGCGTCGCAGCCGTTCGATGCCCAGCGCCGCGCCAAGCGCCGCCGTCACCACCGGGCTCACCGCAGTGAGCATGCCGCTGTTGGCCGCCGTGGTGCGCGAGAGGCCTTCGATGAAGCACAGCTGGTACAGCGTGTTGCCCACGAACCCCAGCGCGGTGAGCCGCAGGAACGTCTTCCACGGCATCGGCTTGTGGCCTTCCACCGCCAGCAACACGAGCCCCATCGCGAGCGCGGCGAGCCCGAAGCGCAGCGACATGAAGGCCCGCGCCGGCATGCCCTCCAGCGCGTCCTTCACCAGGGTGTAGTTCGTCCCCCAGACGACCACGACGGCGATCATCGCCAGGTCGGAGGCGGAGAGGAGACGGGCAGGCGCTGCGACCGCGGGCGACGAGGTGCTCACGGCGGCGGGGCATAGGGCGGCGCGAGTCCAGATGCAACCGACGGGGCTGCAACGAACACCCGCGTCCGCGCGCTTCCCTGTCAGGTGACACGCACGCGCGGTGCTCCGGGCCGGGTGTGGCGATGTCACGCCGACGTTTCCCCACGCCCGTGCTTGTCCGTCCGCCCCGGCCGTGGCGTAAATGCCCGCCCATGGACTTCCGCTATTCGGACGAGGTGCGGCGCGCGAAGGACTCCGGGCAGCCGCTGGTGGCACTGGAGACGAGCGTTGTCGCGCAGGGCCTTCCGTACCCTGACAACCTGGCTGCCGCTCGCGCGTGCGAGGAGGCCATCCGCCGCGCCGGCGCCGTGCCCGCGCCCATCGCGCTCGTGGACGGCGAGGTGTGGATTGGCCTGGAGGACGCCACGCTGCGCCGCCTGGCCGAGGGAAAGGAGAAGCTCCTCAAGGTGGGTTCGCGTGACCTTGCCGTGGCGGTGGCCACCCGGGCCAGCGGCGGCACGACCGTGAGCGCCACGTGTGAGCTGGCCGCGGCGGCGGGCATCCGCGTCTTCTCCACCGGTGGCATCGGCGGCGTGCACCGGGGCGCTTCCGAGCACTGGGACATCTCGCAGGACATCGCGGCCTTGTCTCGCTACCCCGTCGCCGTGGTGTGCGCGGGGGCCAAGTCCGTGTTGGACCTGCCCAAGACGATGGAGCTGTTGGAGACCGCGGGCGTGCCCGTCATCGGCGTGGGCACGAACGAGCTGCCGTCCTTCTACAGCCGCGAGTCCGGCCTCTCCCTGGAGCACCGCGCGGACGACGCGGAGGCCGCCGCGCGCATCGCTCACGCTCGCTTCGAGATGCTGGGGCAGGGCGGCGTGCTCTACACCGTGCCGCCTCCGGTGGAGGCCGCGCTGCCTCGCAACGACGTGGAGCTGCACATCGCGTCGGCGCTGGCGGACGCGGACCGGCAGGGCGTGCGCGGCAAGGCCGTGACGCCGTTCCTCCTGGGCGAGATGGCGAAGCGTACCGGGGGCAAGACCCTCAAGACGAACCTGGCGCTCCTGGAGAACAACGCGCGCTTCGCGGGGGCGCTGGCCGTGGCCTACGCCCGTCTCTCGAAGCGCTGAACGCCGCGCGGAATCAGGCCGTGCGGTGCTGGAACCAGGACATCAGGTCCTCCAGCGCCGCGCGGTCCACGTCGTCGAAGGTGTTCTTGTGCTCGGAGTCGATGTCGAGCACGGCGAGCAGCTCGCGGTTGCGCCCGTACACCGGCACCACGATTTCCGACGCGGAGCGGCCGTCGCAGGTGATGTGGCCCGGGAAGGCGTGCACGTCCGGCACCACCACCGTCTCGCCCTTCGCCGCGGACGTGCCGCACACGCCCTTGCCGAAGGTGATCTCCAGGCACCCGAGCGTCCCCTGGTAGGGGCCCACGCGCAGCAGCTTCCCGGGCGTCACCACCCGGTAGAAGCCCGTCCACAGGTGGCCGAAGGCGTTGTGCAGCAGGCTGCTCATCGTCGCCATCGCGCAGATGTCGTCATCCACGCCTTCGAGGATGGCGAGCGCGTGGGTCTTCAGCTCGGCGTATGCCTCGGTCTTGGGCTGACCGCGCAGATCCAGGGTGACTTCGGCCATGATGGGTCCTCTGTCAGGAATTCAGTCTCGCCCCTTCTAACAACCCTCGTGCCGGCTGGCACTGGAGGTCGTGTGGAACCGCTCGTCCTGGATTCGAAAACCCGCCTGCTCGTGCTCACCGGTGCCGGAGTCTCCGCGGAGAGCGGGGTGCCCACCTTCCGGGGCATGAACGGGCTGTGGGAGAACCACCCCGTGGAGGCGGTGGCGTCCCCGCAGGGCTTCGAGGCGAACCCCGCGCTTGTCTGGCGTTTCTACTCGCAGCGCCGGACGGGGGCGGCGGACGTGAAGCCCAACCCGGGCCACGACGCGCTGGTGCGCTGGGAGCAGCACCTGGGTGACCGCTTCCTCCTGGCCACGCAGAACGTGGACGGCCTGCACACCAAGGCGGGCAGCCAGCGCGTGGTGGACATGCACGGCAACCTCTTCCGCACGAAGTGCGCGGACTGCCAGCGTGCGCCCTTCGCCGACACCTCCGTGCACCCGTCGGGCACGGTGCCGAAGTGCGACGGCTGCGGGGGCCGGCTGCGGCCGGACATCGTCTGGTTCGGGGAGATGCTGGACCCCAAGGACCTGGCGCGCATTGGCGAGTTCATCACGCGCAACGACGGCACGCGGCTGGTGTTCCTGGCCGCGGGCACGTCCGGCGCGGTGTGGCCCGCGGCGGGCATCGTGGACGAGGTGCGCTCCGTGCGCGGGGACACGTGGCTCGTGAACTACGAGTCCGCCGCGAACACGGAGCGCTTCCACCACTTCGTCCAGGGACAGAGCGGACAGGTGCTGCCCACCCTGGCGAAGCTCGCCTGAGGGCCCGGGCTTACGGTCCCCGGAGGACCGTGAGCCCCTTGTCGGTGAGGACGAGCAGCATGCTCGGCGTCACGGTGGGCTCGTAGACCATCTGCAGCACGCGCTGGCCGGACACGTCTCGCACCTGGGCCAGCGTGGTGCCATCCGCTTCCAGCCGCCAGAGGCCGGCGCCGTCCGTGCCGATGTAGAGCGCGCCGTCGTCCGTCGCCTTGAGCGAGCGGATGCGGTTGGTCGGCAGCCCCGCCAGCTTCGACCAGCTTCCCGTGGAGCGGTTCTTCGGCGTCATCGCCCAGACGCCGTACTGCTCGCTGCCCAGATAGTAGCGGCCCGAGCGGACCTGCTCGAAGGCGCGCCAGTAGTCGTCGGTGGCCTGACCGTTGAGCGCGTCGTTGTAGCTCTTGAACGACCAGGGCGTGGGGCCTTCCCAGGTCTGCTCGCGGTCCCAATCCTCCAGCTTGGGGCTGGGCACGAGCACGCCGACCATCTGCTCGTTGGCGACGAGCACGTCACCGTTCTGCCCGATGCCCAGGCCGTGCATGTAGGGGCACTGCAGCGAGCCCCATTCCGAGCCGTCCTCGAAGAGGTACCAGCCCGGGTGGCGGTGGCTGTTGTAGGTGAGCCCCTGGACGCGCGTCACGCCGTGGTTGGTGGTGATGTAGAGGTCGCCGCGGTCGCGGCCACGAGTCACGCGAGCGCAGTTGAGGACGGAGCGGTCCTCCTCGTAGTGGAAGTCATTGGTGTTGTGGATGCCCGCCTCGCGGCCCGCGTTCGACGCGCCGGTGGTGCGCCAGAGATGCTCCTCGAGTTTGACGCTGCCGTCAGTCTGGAGGCGGACCGCGTCGAGGTCTCCCTTCCGGTACTCGGCGAAGCGTTCGGCGGAGTAGCCCGCCTCGCCCCTCCAGGGGATGTACGTGCGTTGCTCGATGCCTTCGGCACGCTTCATCTCGTTGGCGGAATAGCCCACGTATGCGCGTCCGGCTTCACCGCCGCAGATGACGGTGGAGCCCGTCGCGAGCGTGTCCGGGCCGAACGGCTCCGCCGCCTGCCCGACGTTTGAACTCCACGTCGGCCGGGTGTCGCCCGGGCGCAGCACTCCGATGCGGCGGCCGTCGAGGAGCCAGAGGTTGAGGCCTTCATCAACGCCGACGCTCTGGGGAGTGCCGGCGCCGAACGAGCGCGTGTAGTCGAGCACCGCGTCCGTGGGCCAGGGCCCTGCGTCGGGCGTCTCGCCGGTGCCGGCATCGGGATCCGGCGGCGTCCCCGCGTCGGGAGTTTCGCCGGCATCGGGTGTCCCGCCATCTTCATCCGGAGGGGGCGTGCCGGCGTCCGGAAGGGAACCCGGAGGGGGGAGCGAGGGAACTTCGTTTCCATCGGACGGATCCGTGACGGGCCCCTCCTGCGGATCGATTGTCGGGGATTGGTCGCTGCAACCCACCGATAGCAAAGACATGAACACCAACCCCGCCCCCACCACGCCTGCGCGAATACCCATTCCGTGTCTTCCTCCATGAGGGCTTCATGGCAAGACACGGGCCAGCGTGTGTCGCGAGCTTGCTGCCCGCTAAAGGCCTACTCGTCGCGTCCCGCGCGATGCCCGACGAAGAGTCTGCGCGTGTCGATTTGCGCGAGGCACCGTGCGCCGCTCGCGGAGCACGCGACAGGTTCGAGGCCCGCCGCGTCACAGAAAGGGCGCTGCTCCCGGGTTCTCAGGTCAAGCACGGCAAGGGCCGCCCCTGTCTCCGCGTGCCTTGGTTCACGTGCGTGCTCGTCGACCACGACGACAGCATCCGGTCCGGCCCAGAGCATCGGCAGTTCATACGATGAATAGAGACCGTCAACGCCAAGGGGCGGCTGCATCGCGTTTCGCATCCACTCCCTGAAATCACCTGGCGACTCCGTCCGGGCCTCGCCTTCAATCATCACGACGGTGGGCTCACCTTCCCGTTCCGCACGAACGCCGAGCACCTCGCCCGCGAAGAACAGTCGTGTGAAGCCGAAGGTCAGGTGCTCGTCGCTGTGGAGCACCTCGCGTACTGCGCCCGTGTCTACGTCGATGACGACAATGACCGAGCGGTCCTCCTGTCCGTAGCCCTGGGAATTTCCATTGCTGACCATGGGGGTGGCGAGCGCAAGTGCGAACTGTCGCGCAGTACCGGCGATGGCGGTGCAAAGCCCTGGCAACTCGAAGATGCCGCGACCTTCAATCGCAACTGCTGAACGTCCCCGCCGCCACCATGCCGTGATGAGCCGCTCGCCCGCGAATGCGCCCACTGCATGCGTTGTCGGTTCATCGAACACGCGGTCGAAGTCTCGGTACACCGCGTTGTTGTTCGCACGCGCACCCACGAGGGCGCGGGTGAGTCGTGCGACAAGGTGTCGTCGCTGATGGGGACTGCGCTCCTCGATCTCCGCGCTACCAAGGCCGCGCGAGGCGTGCAGAAGGAACTCGCTTCCTCCGTCGTCGCCGAGAGAAATCAGCTCCGTCTCGACGCCTGCGCGCTGGGTGTACTCGCTCGGAGGCGCACGTACGCAGAACAAGGAGCGTGGCACGCCGGGTTCAAGCGCCACAGGAACCTCAAGCCAGCGAGCGACCTTATCAACGAACGCGGCGCCCAACGCTGAGGTGGCCGCCTCAATGCTGCCGCTGGTGAGCCATACGCCCTCATCGAGCACGTAGCGCGTGCCGAGTGGATGCTCCTCCACCGAGAGCTTCACCCGGAGCGGAGGCTTCTTTTCGAGCGCGTGGCGCATGAATGACAGTACGCGTGCTGACGGGATCTCTTCGCCGTCGACGAGCTTCAGCGAAACATCGACCCAGCGCTGTCCGGCGAGCTTTTCGATCAACTCGTCAAAGCCATCGGAGAGGAAGTGCTCAAGTGCTTCCTGAACGGAAGGTGGAATGCCAGGGCCCTCAATCCTGGGCTCAAGACGCTGCTCCTCGATTTCGACGCCGTGGAATCTTGCACCGTCCATCGAGTATCCGGACAGCACGACTTCGCCCGTCGGCGCAGCCTGAACGATCACCATCGCCGTGCCGTCATACAGAGAGACGTGCAGGGCTTCGCACCCGAGCCTGCGCGCGATGACACCCAGCCTGTGCTCGCCCGAGGCACCGGGTTCCGCGAGCAGTTCCAACGGAGCCGTCTTGACGACGGACCAGCCTCCAAGGCCGGCCCCGAGCGCGAGGGACCACCGGTCGGAGGTAGCGCCGGTTCCGTACTCCATCCGGTCCCATGTCTCGCGCTTGCGCCGCACATAGGGCACCGCCACAAGCCCTTCCGTCAGGCAGATATCTCGGATGACACGTCCCAGCGCGTCGAGATCGTTCGTCCGGAAGAGCGTCACCTGTCCCCATTCACTCATGGGGCGCCGTATATCGGAAACAGGGGACTCAATCGGCGCCTTCAGGCCTGCCTCATGCCGTGAAGGCACGCAATAACCCGTACGGGTAATGGTTCGGCGGAGCCCGGGCAGGCTACTTCCCGCGGAGGGCCTTCCCCGTGAACTCAAGCTCTCGCGCTCAGAACCCACGCTGGTCCATTGAAGACGACCGGCTGTGCATCGCGTTGACCGCTCTTGCCCCGGAGCTGTCCTCCCGCGTCCAGCTTCGCTGGGACGAGTGGAGGTCGAAAGGGTGGGGTGACCCGCAACGTCTGTGCTTCTCCCGGGAGCAATGGCTTGCATTGGGGCGCCCGAGCGATGGGGGCGCGGACGACGAGGAGCGCGGGTGTCTGCGCGAGGAATGGGTCTCCTTGCAGCATCTGCTGATGGATCTGCTTGGACTTGAGACACAGTCCATTCGCTGGGACGTCGTGGGCATTCCCGGTGGCGCGAGGGCTCAGTACAAGGTCCGGGTCGACGATGAGCCTGTCCTCGTGACGGGGAGTGTCTTCCCCTGGGTGATGACCCCTCAGGAGGGAGCGCCTCTCCCTCTGACGCCCACTGCCGCCTGGGCTTGCTCCGAAGCGCGCAGCGCGACCCATGCATCCGCGCAGGAGCAACTGGCGGTGGTCATCCGGCTGCGGGGCCTGCTGGAGGACGTCACCGGGCTGCTCGGGAACCGGATCCAGTTCAGCCCCTCTGGTTTTCTGAAGACCTTCGAGCCTCGCCCAGTGGCCCGGCTGGGATTGCGCTGGGAGTCCGATCCCGAAGCCACGGAGCTCGTCTCCTTGCAGCCCTTCGCTGTCTTCGAGGATGGAACCCAGGCCTCGTTTCCTCTCGCCTCGGTGCGGCCTGGAGGCATCGCGGGGAACGACAGCCGGCGACCCTTGCTGCTTCCTGAAGGCACCGATGAGGTCCTGGCGCGGACCCGGCCCCTGCAGAAGCGATTGTCCGTCGATGTGACGCGGGAGATGCACGACCCCTCGCTCCTGATTCCGGAGGGGCGGAACCTCGATTCCAGCCTGGACCTCTCGCAGTACTCACCCCGGGTCGCGGGGTTCGAAGTCCTGCGCGGGCGACAGCCCGGAGAGGGGCGTGAAGCGACGGGGCTCGACTGGTTCGAGCCGACCACCGCGCCTGAAGGCTTCGCGGTGACCCTCCACGTCGATGAGGAGCTTCTGCGGATCCAGTTGAACTCGCGCGAGGAGGCGCTGGAAGTCCTCCAGAAGAACGATGCCGCGCTGGCGGAGAAGAGTCCCAGCTCGCTGACGGTAGGGGGACAGCAACTGGTGCCGAGCGAAGCACTGGGCCGCCAGCTCCGGATCGCGCTCAACCTGTTGGAGCCCTCTTCGGAAGAGGGTGACGGCACGGAGGTGGCTGTTGGCGCGACTCGGCCCGGAGGCAAGGTTGGCGCCATCGTTCGGGACGTGGCGACTCCCGCGGAAGGTGGGAAGCGGTCACCCGAGCCGCCTCCCGTTCCCTGGGAGCAGTTGCGCGGTGCCTTCCAGGCTGGAGTGGCCCTCAAGCCGCATCAGGAAGAGGGCCTGGCGTGGCTGTGGCGGCACGCCCAGATGGGGTCCCCTGGCGTCCTGCTCGCGGACGACATGGGATTGGGCAAGACCCTGCAGGTCGCGTGCTTCATGACCTTGAGGCTGCTTACGGCGGGGGGAATGGAGCGGCCCCAGCTCGTGGTCTGCCCGACCATCCTGCTCGACAACTGGAAGCAGGAACTCGCCCGCTTCTTCCAGGAGGACCTCTGGCGGACGCCCTTCATCCTTCATGGGGCGGAACTCCGGGCCATCAAGCGCGGGGACGGGCTCAACACCGAGTTCCTCGCGCAGCAGCGGTTGATCCTCACCAACTACGAAACGCTGGGGGCCTACCAGCGCTCGTTGTTGAAGGTGGATTTCGACGTTGTCGTCTTCGACGAGGCGCACAACCTCAAGAACCCGGACACGTTGCGTTCGCGCGCCGCCAGGGCGCTCAAGCGCTCCTTCGCCGTCGCGCTCACGGGCACGCCGGTCGAAAACGAGTTGTTCGATGTCTGGGCCATCTACGATGCGATCCAGAGCCGTGCGCCAAGGGTCTTCGGTCCGCGTACCTCCTTCCGTGAGGAACACGGCGGCGAGCAGGGGGCCGCCACGCTCCGGACCCGGTTGCGGTACCCGTCCAACGACAGCACCCTCATGCGCCGCGAGAAGGCGGATGCCCTCAAGGACCTTCCGGAGAAGCGCTACCAGCGTCATGCCGTCGAGATGACGGCGCTTCAGGAAGAGCAGGAGCGGCTCATCGCCCGGCAGGCTTCGAAGCGCGGAGCATTCTGGGCACTCGCGGCGCTCCAGAAGCTCTACCAGCACCCCGCGCTGTTGACGGACGCGCGGGGGATGAACGCGGCGACCGCGCTCCGGGAGAGTCCGAAGACGCGCCTCTGCCTGGACCTGCTGGAACAGGTGGCGGGGAGGGCGAGCAACGGGAGCGCGGAGAAGGCCCTCGTGTTCGTCCTCTCCCGCGCCATGCAAGAGCTCCTGTCGGGACTCATCAAAGAGCGGTTCCGGCTGACGTCCGTCCCCATCATCAATGGAGAGCCGGAGAACCGCCGCGTGGCGCTGGAGTCCATCCAGACGTTCTCGCAAGCCAGGGGGTTCCAGGTCCTTCTCTTGAGTCCTCTTGCCGCGGGCGCGGGGCTCAACATCGTCGCCGCGAACCACGTCATTCATTACGGGCGCTGGTGGAATCCCGCCAAGGAGGACCAGGCCACGGACCGGGCCCACCGCATCGGTCAGTTCCGGCCCGTCCACGTCTACTACCCGCTGCTGCACCGGCAGGGCCGCGCGGAAGCGGGGTTCGACATGCGGCTCCACGAACTCGTCGAGCGCAAGCGCTCGCTGGCCCGCGACTTCCTGGCGCCTGCTCCAGAAGAGGCCCAGCAACTCGCGGGCGTGTTTCAAGAGGGGGAGGGCTGAACCATGTTCGACCTGTCGGTCTTGCAGGATGAGTCCCTGCGGATCCCGCTGCTGATCATCGTGTCATTGACGCTCGTATCGCTCGGCTCCGTGGCATGGCGGAGGAAGCGGTTGGCGCAGGCCATCCAGGACGTGGAGGTCCACCTGGGGGACCTGCTGGCGGGGCGGCGTGATGAGCCAGGCGCGCGGGACGAGAGCCGCGCGCTGTGGCGGGCCGTCCGTGAGCAGCTCGTCTTTCCTCCGGGGAAGCAGGAGCTTCCAGGTCCCGTCCTCATGCGCTCGTCGCCCTCGCGAGAGCTGCGTGAGACTTGCCGCGCCTTGTTCCGGCACTCCATGGGGCATGGGATTGGAAGGAACCTGACGGGCATCGCCCTGGTCATGACCTTCGGGTTGCTGGGTGTCGTGCTGGTGGGGCCGGTCCAGGCGGCCCTGACGAGCACGGGCGCGGGAGGTGCTTCGCAGACGGACCTGCTCTCTCAAGCCATTGGCAAGATGGGCGCCAAATTCTTCATCTCCGCGGCGGGCCTGCTGGGAACGCTCTTCTTCCAGGCGTTCGCTTTCTCCTCCGAGCGACGGCTCCTGATGCGGCTGGATGCGATGCGCGCGAGCTTCGAGCGCATCACGCTCACCCTGGACGCGCACGAGATCTCCCTGGCTGCGGCCCGCCGGGATGCACTGGGCGCGCTGAAGACGGAAATCGTCCAGACCCGCAAGGACCTCTCCGACCGACTGTCCCACCTGGAGAGCGTGGAGGTGTCCCTCCAGGACATCGGGACAGAGGTCCAGAAGAACTTCGGGACGATGATGAAGGAGCAGGTCGGGGACGTCATCACGCGGCAGTTGGGCTCCGTCGAGAAGGCGGTTCGCGACATCGCGACGGACCTCCAGCGCTCCATCTCGATGGGCTTCACGGCGGCCCTGCAATTGGAGATGGCCGGCGTTCGCGCGCATCTGGACGCCATCCAGCAGGCGCTCGCGGGACAGCAGGAACATGACCTGGGGCGGATCCTCGAACAGCTTCGCGACACCGTGTCCGGTGGCTTCCATACCCAGTCCCAGGACATGGCTCGCCAGATGGCGGGACTCGTGGAGGTCCTGCCTCGGCTGGAGCAACAGTTCGAGGTGATGACGCAGAGCCTGGGCAGCCATGCGCGGCAGTGGGGCAGCGAGAACCAGCGCGCCGTCGAGGCGCTGGGCGAGAAGGTGTCCGAGCTGGTGGGGAGCTTCGACGGCGTCCGGGACAGGCTGGAGGGCAGCGGTTCCAACATCGTGAGCAGTTTCAAGGACGTGCTCACCGGGATGCGGGAGAGCTCCAGCGAGATGGTTCGCCTCGCGGCTCAGGCCTCCCTGAACATGCAGTCGAACTCCGTGCAGCAGTCCGGAGCCCTTCGCAATCAGATGGAGGAACTCCGCGTCCGCTCCGAATCGGACATGGGGCAGTTCCAGGCCCAGTCGCAGGAGTTCGTCAGGGTCATGAGGGAGACGCAGGACGGACTTCGCACCTTGACGAAGCAGATGAGTGACACTGCGGACAAGCTGGCTGCCGCCTCCCGAGGCGTGGGGGAGTCCCATCACAAGGCGGGCGTGGTCTCCGCGAAGATGGATGAAGTGGCTCAGCGGTTGATTGATACGGCCAATGCCTTCCAGCGACTGTCCCAGGAGCGATCGAGCGTCGTGAAGCAGGAGCAGACGCTCCTCATTGCTCAACGCGAGGCCGTGGACCGGGTGGGCCCGGTGCTCAATGCCTTGACCAAGACCTATGAGGACTCCGTCAGCCGACAGGCCCAGATCCTGAGCAGCCAGTGGACGGAGGTCATGCGCCGGCTCGACTCCGTGGTGGATCGCTCTTCCGGAGAGCTCGTCCAGGGCGTGGATGATCTCACGGAGACAGTGCAGCAGCTCAAGGAGTCCTTGAGGCCGCAGGTGGCGCGGCGATGAGTTCCTCGGGCGAAAGCAGTGACAGGTCGCTCGCGGACCTGATGGCGGGCGTCGCGGTGGTCTTCCTGCTCCTGGCCGTCATCTTCATCCTCGAAGCGCGCAAGCAGCGCGAGGAGGCCATCCGGGACAAGGAGGTCGCCATCGGCAAGGTGGACTCCCAGAAGGATGGGGTGCAGGCCTCGCTGGTGTCGCTGCGGGAGGACCTTGTCGTCCTGAACGCGGACCTGGACGGCGGTTTCATCGCGCTGAGTGGGCTGGACGGCGGCGTGAACGCGCTGGAGATCGAATTCAAGAACCTCCAGTTCGGTCTGGGAGAGTGCCGCACACCTCCTGCGTACGTGGAGCAGTTTCAGCAAGGCGCGGTTCCCCTCATCCATCGGGTCTGCGTGGCCGTGGATGCCATGCGTGACGCCGGAGCCGAGCCGTCCATCATCCTCGAAGGCCACACGGACGACCGCCCATTCCTGGGAACGAGCGGCGAGTGCGGCGTGCGCAACGGGATTGCCCGTTTCAGCTTCGAGAACAACGTCCGGGCCAGTGCGTCTCGGGCGCAGGAGGTGTTCTTCACGGTGCGGGACCAGCTCAAGGACGCTGGCTACGAGCGCGACTGCCTGGATGCGAACTTCGTGGTTTCGGGACGAGGTCAGACCGCGCCCCGGACTGGAACCGTCGGGAGTGAGCCGTCCAACCGCCGGCTCGTGCTTCGCGTTCGCGGCGACTTGCGATTGTAGCGGGGGGCTCCATGGGACTGGACGACTGGCTTGATGAGATAGGCGAACGGCAGAAGGTCGTCCTGGCCGGGCTCGGGACATTCCAGCAGCAGGTGGAAGAGGGAATGCAGCAGCTCTTCCTTCGCGTGGAGACAGCCCAGCAGCGTGCGGATGACCGTGAGCCCGATCGCCTCGTCAGGATGCGGCAGACGCTGGACGTCCCGGCGGTGCTCAAGAAGCTGCATGCGCAGGACTTCGCCAGTCTGACCCGCCGGGAGCGACGCGCGGTGCCGGGTCTATGGCGTGAGGTGGGCCCGGAGCGCATGGCCTGGTTCCTCGACCAGAGCCCGGAAACTCTGCCCCGGCTGGTGCGGCAGCGCCTCCGTGACTGGAGCTCATCCGAGGACGCCGCTTCTCAGCGCGACTGGGCGAAGCTGGTGGGCCAGCGTCCCCTGGCGAAGAGCGCCTTGCGGTGGGCGCTTCCCATGGCCGTCGAAGAGGCACTGGGCCCTGATGGGCCGGGCACGCTCGCGAAGCATTGGCTGGCCCATCCCCTGGTGGATGTGGTCGAGATGCTCAAGAACGCCGGTCTCAAGCCTGGGAACTCCTACGCGGGGCACGTCATCGCGAAGTACCTGCTGCGGAGGCTTCAGGCCCGGCAGGACGTGGCGGAGGGATTGAAGTTCCTCGTGGATGCGCCCCTGGGGCGGTCGTGGATGCCGCACAACAACACGGATGAGGTCGCGGTCTCGGCTCCGCTGGAGGCCCGTGTCGCGGTGGTCGCCGCCACCTTGGCGTGCTGGGGGAATGGCCAGGTTTCGTCTGACGTGCGGGGGCGGCTTGAGGAACGGTTGATCGCCAGGGACAGTGTCTTCGGGGATCCCCGGCTGACGACCTTGACCCAGGCGTGGCAGGCCGTACGTGCGTTGGGGAAGCCGGCGTTCGATGAGTTCCTGACTGCGCTCATCCAGCAGGACCTGGAGTTCTTCTTCGAGCGCGCGATGCACGAGCAGGACCGGCGGAAGTTCTGGTTGAACTACCTGGGGTCCATCCGCCGGACGACCTGCTGGCTCGACTCCGTGACGTATGACGCCCTGCACTCGAGGGTCGCGACGCTGCCCGTCGAACAGCAAGCCGCGTTCCGACGGGCGAAGCGGCTTCCACAGGGCGATACCAGCGCGTTCGAGTTGTCCTTCGAGAGGCACGTGGCGGTGGAGTTCTCAAGGACTGGAAACGCCACCTACATTTACGAGCATGGAGAGTCGACCCAGGTGCTGAGGCGCAAGGCCGTTGAACAGGCAGGCCATCTCAAACACAAGGGGGCGCTACGGTTGGTCCATACGCCCGGGTGGCAACTCCGGTTCGAGCAGGCACTCCTGGATCTGGGAATCGCGAAGGACCGCCGTGTGAAACGCAACGTGCGCTGAGCCGCCGGACCTTGTGATGGTGCCTGTCAGGCGGACTCACGCCGTCGCGTCAACGCGGCGCGTGCGCGGCCCATCTTGGCGTGCCTTCCAGTACCCTTCGCCACGAGCCCCGCCATGTCCCAGGAACGCTTCACGACCAGCCGCGAGGTGTATCACCGGATCCGGTGGGACTCGCGGCATGACGCCCGCGAGTTCGTCGTCGGTTACGACGCTCACCGCGGCGCGCTGGAGGAGATGCCCTTCGAGGCGTTCGTCCCCGACGGCGAGATTCCGTGGCACCGCGTCTGGTACTTCAAGCGCGGGACCCTGGTGGTGTGGGACCGCAAGGCGCGCATCGATCTGCTGAGCAATACCCGGCCCGCGGAAGAGACCGCGCCACCCCAGCCCGTCACGGTGCCTGGGTTCACGCCCTTGCCCGCATGGCGGTACGACGCGCGCGCTGGATCGTGGACCCAGGCCTCTCGTGAGCCGGGCAACGCGCCTCCCGCCGCGGCGCCGCTCACCGTCGCCACCTTCAACGTCCTCTTCGACCTGTACGACGCGCAGTTGCTGGCGACCGAACGCAGGATCCCGGCGGCGCTCGCGCTGCTCCGTGAGACCGACGCGGACGTCATCGCGCTCCAGGAAGTCACCCCGTCGTTCCTCAAAGCCCTGCTCTCCGAACCCTGGGTGCGCGAACACTTCTGGATGTCTGATGGTCCCGGCGCGCAGACCGTGACGCCCTACGGACAGGTGCTCCTATCGCGCGTGCCGTTCGCCTCTTTGTGGCAGCGCGTCTTCTCCCGCGACAAGCGCATCATCGCCGCCGAACTGCACCTGTCGGACGGAACGCTGTGGGTGGCCACTCCGCACCTGACGAGCGACCGGGATGCGTCCGGAGCCTCCGCGCGCGCCGTCCAGGTCGAGGCCCTCCTTGAGTGGGCCCGCGTGCTCGGCTCCACGAGCGAGACCGAGGCCCCGGACCTGGTGCTGGCCGGTGACTTCAACTTTGGCGACGGTGCGCCGGAAGCAGAGTCCTTCGCGCGCGCTGGTTTCGTGGATGCGTGGTCCTCGCTGAGACCTTCGGAAGCGGGGGAGACATTCAACCCTCGGTTGAACAGCCTGGCGGCGCTCACCACCGTCTCGGGAACGCTCCGGCGGTTGGACCGGGTGCTGGTGGTGTCTCCTTCGGGCCGGCTCGCTCCTGAGTCCGTGGAACTCTTCGGCGAAGCGCCCCTGGCGGGACCGCCCGGGCCCATCGGACAGGCCCTCTTCGCTTCGGATCACTTCGGCCTGCGCTGTGTCCTGCGCCGTAAGGCTATCGAGTCTCGCGAGGCGCCCTCCACGGCGCTGGTCCATCACACGGCCCTGGTACTCATCCCTCCTGACGACGTCTGGGGCCCCATCCAGGCGCTGCGCAAGAAGCACGACGCGAAGTTCCAGCGGTGGATGCCTCACATCACGCTGCTGTATCCCTTCGTTCCGGAAGAGGACTTCGAGACGGCGGAAGCCATCCTCTTGGATGCCCTTCAGGGCGTCGAACCCTTCGACGTGACGCTCTCCACGTTCGGCCACTTCGAGCACCGCGCCAATGCGACAGCGTGGCTCCGCCCTGACGACCAGCCCTCCGACGCGCTGGCGGCCCTGCACGCGAAGCTCGTGGCGGCCCTTCCCGAATGCGCCTCGTCCGCTCACGGTGGCTTCACGCCCCATCTCTCCGTGGGACAGCTTCCGCTCTCCGCGGACATCATCCGCATGCTCGGCGAGTGGCAGCGCGCATGGCGGCCGCTGAAGTTCCGCGTGGGCGAGCTCTGCCTCATCCGGAGGAAGGGTGACACTCCCTTCGAGGTCATCCGGCGCATTCCCCTGGCACAGGCGCCCCGCGCAATCCCGGAGTACGAAGACGCTCCGCTGCGCGATGCTCTGGCCTCCATCGGCGCCGCCGAGTCACACGAAGGACACGCCGCCAGGACCGCGGCGGTGGCTCAACTGCGTCAGCATTGCGAACGGATCGGCGCCACGTTGCATCCGTATGGCTCCTATCTCCTGGGCACGGATGGCGCGGGCAGTGACGTGGACGCGGTCGCCATCGGACCGGCGATCCTGCCCCGCGATGACTTCGCGCGAGCGCTCCTCCAGGAACTGGCACCGGGCACGGCCCGCTATGTGGCGGACGCCGCCATCCCGCTGGTGAAGCTATCACTCGGAGGCGTGAGCTTCGACCTGGCCTATGCGAGCCGTCCGGAGGGCGTGCCCCCGGAGGCCCCCCTGACGCTGCTTGAGCAGCACGGCGAGCGGCTCGACCCCGCGGGCCTCCGCGCTGTGTTGGGCCTGGCCGATACATTGGGCCTGATGAACGCCGTTGCTCGTGACGCCGAGCGGACCGCGCGGTTCCAGACCTTGATGCTCGCGGTGAAGGACTGGGCCAGGGCCCGGGGCATCTACTCACACGCGCTGGGCTATCTCGGTGGGTTGTCGTGGACGCTGCTCGCGGCCTGGGCCTGCACCCGCGCGACTCCGGAGGCCATGCGGTCCGACGCGGCGCTGCTCGCGCACTTCTTCGGCACCTTCGCCTCCTGGCCGTGGCCGCAACCCGTGACGCTCACGCCCGAAACCGCGCGCTACCGGCCTGAAGGAAAGCGCGATCTCCTGCCCGTCATCGCCCCCGCGCTCCCTGCTCGAAACACCGCGCGCAACGTGTCGCGATCCACCTACCGCGTCATCCGGGAGGAACTGCTCCGTGCTCGCGAGCTCGTGGCCAAGGCCCGGGCCTCACGCACGCCTTCCGCCTGGGCGACGCTTTTCCAGCCTCTGGGCGCCAATGAGACCCCACCAGTCATGTTGCGCCTGTCCGTCGACGCGCCCACCGCCGAGGACCGGGAGGTCGTCGCGGGGTGGATCCTCGGACACGTCACGGCCCTGGTGTATCGGCTGGAAGGAGACCGCCGTCTCTCCGTTCGTCCGCTGCAACCCGCACAGGCTTCAGGAGCGCTGCTCATCGGTCTGGAGGTGCGTGAAGCACGGGACGCGGCTGCGTTGTCCTGGCATCCGTCCAGTCCGTTGTTCGCGGCCGTGGAGGCGTTCCGCGCGTCCTTCCAGGAATGGACTCACCGCCCATCTGGCGCGGTGCTCCAGGTCGAATGGGTGCGTGGCAATGACAGCGCACGGAGCGACACTCCCGCTCCGTGACGCGTGTCACCCGCGTTACTTCTGTCCCGCGAGCCACGAGCCCCAGCGCACGATCTTCGTGCCGCCCTCGGGCTCGTTCTTGCCGCCCGGCACCACTCGCTCGGTGGTGTTGGCGAGCGGCTGGAAGCGCGCTTCATACGGCAGGCCCGCGAGCCCCGGCGCCCACGGGTCGGCCGCGTAGGTCTCGGAGAAGGCGCGCTGGGTGCCTTCGACGTCCTCGCTGCTCTGGGTGATGAGCGCGGGAACATTGTGGCCCTCCGCGCTGAACGTGCCCCGGGCGCCGTTGGCCGCCGCGGCGGGCGGCCAGTCCTCCGTGAACACCACCTCCGAGGGGATGCCCATCAGCAGCTCCTCCAGGGGCTCCGGCTCGGCCTGGGAGAAGTCGGAGCAGGGGGCTGCATTGGCGTCGACGGGGCCCTCGGTGCGCAGGAGGTAACCGCGCTCCGCGGTGAAGCACACGCGCTGCACTCCGGGGCCAGGACCCACGTCCACGTATCGCTCGTAGTACGCGCCCGGGCCCAGGGGCCGCTCCAGCGCGGGCACCGGGGCGCTGGCATCGGCCGAGCCCTCACGGACCTCTTTGAGCTTCAGCTGGTATCCCCCCGGCACGCGGAAGCCGGCGGACTCCGTGCTCCCTTCAATCAGGCCACGGGCGAGGTACAGCGGGCCCGGCGCATTGGCATACACGCGCGTGCGCAGGGGACCATCGAAGGAGCGCTGGTCGGTGACGTAGCGCACGGCCTCCCAGTTGCGTCCCGCGCTGGAGGCGACCTCCGCGGTGGCCGTGCCTCCGTGCGGCACGTCGAGCGCGCGTGTCATGTCCGCGCGCACGGGGATGATCAGATCCTTCGCCAGCTTCGCCTGGGGCAGTGGCTTGCCGCCCTCATCGCTGTAGGCCGCGCGCACCCAGACCCAGGGTTGCTGCACGGCCACCACTTCCAGCGTCAGCTGTCCCTGGACCGTGCGCGCGGTGCCGCCACCGCGAGGCTCGGGACCCCGCGTCGCACTGAAGGAATAGGTGACGCGGTCTCCCACGCGTGCGCGCGACCAGGCCTCGGCGGCCTGCACGGACGCCGCATTGTCGGCTCGCGTGTCGGATGCGGAAGGGCCGCTCGACTTCGTGCTCTCGCAGCCGGGGAGGAACGACAGGGCCGCACCCAACAGCGCGGCAAGGGGAAGGGAAGGGCGCATGGTCATGGGGACGGGAAATACCGGGAGTGGATTCAATTCGCAGCTATCGCACGTTCAGTGAGGATTTCCGGAATAGTGGGAGTAAATGCGACCCTGGGGAGGGTGACCGATAAGAAGTCACCCGTGTCCGAAAATCAGTGAATCCCAGGGTGACGAGTAAAAACTCTGTCACAACAGCCACTTGGAATTGAAAGCGTCACGTGACGTTACGCTCACATTCTTGGAAGCTGGAGTGCTGGCGCTCCAAGCAATTCAACAAAACCGGGTTATTCCCTCTGGAGCGCGGCTGGCCCGGCAGTTGCTCAGTGGCTGGGCAAGCTGTCCGCGGCTGACGGGAAGGTCAGGCGGCAGCGGATCTCCCCCGAACCAGAGGAACGACGAATGTTCAAGAAGGCGGCAGTCCTCGTGGCGAGCTGTGGTGCGATGCTGTCTGGCTGCGGTACCGACCTGGAGACCGAGAACCAGGAGATCGTCTCCAACCTGGTCGAGGCCGGTTTCCCCGCGGACGACATCATGGTCGCCGAGGGTCAGGTGTACGTGGGCCGTGACGCGCACGTCACCCTGGAGGCGTCCCGCGAGATGCTCCAGCCCGCGGCCAAGGAGACCCAGGAGCAGTACCGCACGACGAACGTCGTCGCTTCGAGCGTGACGAAGATCTGCATCAACCCCACGTCCACGTTCAACAGCTACACCCGCCTGAGCCAGGGCCTGGATCTGGCCATCCAGAACTACAACCAGCGCGGCCTGAGCTTCACGATGGTGCGTGGCCCCTCCACGGGCTGCAGCGCGAACATCACCGCGACGGTGACCTCCGGCGCCGGCGGCTCCGCGGGCTTCCCGTCGGGCGGCAAGCCCTACGGCACCATCAACATCGGCACCAGCCTGAACACCTACAGCGTGGACGTGAACGAGCACGTCATCACGCACGAGCTCGGCCACTGCGTCGGCTTCCGTCACTCGGACTACTACAACCGCGCCATCAGCTGCGGCGGCGCCGCCAGCAACGAGGGCACGGCGGGCGTGGGCGCCATCCTCATCAGCGGCACGCCGAGCACCGCGACGGTCGGCGGCTCCATCATGAACTCCTGCTTCCGCTCGACGGAGACGGGCGAGTGGACCAGCTCCGACATCACGGCGCTGAACGCCATCTACTAAGCAATGGCGTTGCGACCCCTTGAGTCCTTCATGAGTCCGAGGGGTCGCATCCTCGCGGGCACCTTCATCCTCCTGGGCCTTACGGCCTGTGGAAAGGAAGAGGTGCCCGCGGAGTCCCATCCGGTGGTGTGTGAGAGCCCCGCGGCGTCGCGGGTGCGCCAGCCTCCGGAGGTTCGCGGCCAGACGCAGTGTGGCCCGACCGAGAACTTCACTCCCATCAACAGCTACCAGGGCGAGTTCGCGGACGTCGCGCAGACGGTCGAGGACGCGGTCGTCCTGATTGACGGGCGCTGCACCGGAACATTGATTGAAGCGAGCGCGGGTCCCGTGGTGGTGACGGCGGGACATTGTGCCTCTCTCGGTGACCGGCCGCTGCTCGTCTTCAACTTCGAGGAGCAGGCTGACGGAGACCCGCTCATCACCGAGGGCACTGTCATCGAGCAGTCGCTCGAACCCGACTACGCGCTCATCAAACTGGACGTGATTCCCCAGGTGACGCCGGTCCTGCTTTCAGCCGTTCCCAGCGAGCGGCTGGCCATCATCCAGCATCCCCGGGGCAAGCCCAAGGTCATCGCCGAAGGCGACTACCTGGATGCCTGCGACTCACTGGTCTACTACGTGGACCTGGACACCCTGGTCGGAAGCTCCGGCGCGGGCGTGATCAACCGTCAGGGCCACCTGGTGGGCGTCCACACCGACGGCGATTGCGACGCGACCGGCCGTGGCGCCAACCGGGGTTGGACGATGGAAGCGATTGTCGCTGCGTCCCCGTACCTGGTGGACGCCGACATCGTCGCGCGCTGAAGCCAGACCGAGGGGAGACGACCATGTTCAAGAGTGCGGCAGTGCTCGTGGTGGGCTGTGGTGCGTTGCTGTCCGGCTGTGGGACCGACCTGGGGCCAGAGCACCAGGAGACCATCTCCAACCTGATCGAGGCGGGGTTCCAGGCCCGCGACATCAAGGTCGTGGACGAGTCCGTCTACGTGGGCGGCGACGCGCAGGTGAGCGTCGAAGCGTCCCGCGAGATGCTCCAGTCCGGTGGGGACAGCGAGGAGCAGTACCGGACGACGAACGTCATCAACAAAGCGGTCGTGAGGAAGATCTGCATCAACCCTACGTCCGCGTTCAACACCTACAGCCGCCTCAGCCAGGGCCTGGACCTGGCCATCCAGAACTACAACGCCCTGGGTCTCTGCTTCACGATGGTGCGGGGCCCGACCACCGGCTGCAACGCGAACATCACCGCGGCGACCGCGGCGGGCATGGTCTACAGCTCGGGCTACCCCTCCGGCGGCCTTCCCTACGGGACCATCAACATCGGCACGGGGTGGAACACCTCGCCGCTCGACACGGTCGAGCACATCATGACCCACGAACTGGGGCACGCGGTCGGCATGCGCCACTCGGACTACTACTCCCAGGTCATCAGCTGCGGCACGGGCGGCAGCGAGGGCACGGCGGGCGTGGGCGCCATCCTCATCCCTGGCACGCCCTCCACGTCCTACGTGAACGGGTCCATCTTCAACGCCTGCCTCCCGGCGAACCCGACCGGTGAGTTCACCAGCACGGACATCACCGCGCTGACGTACCTCTACCGCTGCTGAGTCTGGCGAGAGTCCGGCGCGCGACCAGGCTCAGTCCGCCTGCGTCGCGCGCTTGGGCGTGAGCTGCGCTTCGAGCGTCCGCGCCCAGTGGGCCAACACCTTGCGGCGCCGGGCCGTGTCGTCGTGGAGCAGGTTCGCCAACGCCAGTCCGCGGAGGAGGTCCAGCGTCGCACGCACGGCGTCGCGGACGTCGCGGTCGCGCTCATCGAGCCCCAGCAGCTCGACGGTGAGCCGGTGTACTTCACGGCCGACGTGCGTCTCCAACGGCAGCAGGATGGCCTTCAGCTCTTCATCCGCCACGGCCGCCACCCAGAGGTGCGTCGCGGCGGTGAAGAGCGGGCCGGCGTAGACGTCGTGGAGCAGGTTCAGCAGCGGCTCGACGCGCCGCCGGCTCTCCGGCAGGCCCTTCGCGCGCCGCACCAGCTCTTCGACCTGCTGGCGGAAGACGTGCTCGACGGCGGCCGCGACCAGGGCCGCGCGCGTCGGGAAGTGGTGCTGGCAGGCGCCGCGTGACACTCCCGCGCGCTCGGCGATGGCGCCCATGGTCGCCCCCGCCCAGCCCTTCTCCACCAGCACTTCGATGGCGGCCGTCATCAGCTTCTGCCGCGTCACCCGGCTGCGCTCCTGCTCCTGCCGTGTCGTTCCGCTCGCCGTGCCGCTCATGCGGCCACAGTGTTGCGACGGGAAGAAAAAAGCAATCGTGATTGCTTTATTTGGACGTGGGGGACAGACTCGCCGCTCCCTGGTTCTGGAGGTGCGATGGACGCGCGTTCGCTGCGTATCGGCAATGCATCCGGCTTCTACGGCGACCGCTTCTCCGCGTTCCGGGAGATGCTGGAGGGCGGCCCGCTGGACGTCCTCACCGGCGACTACCTGGCGGAGCTGACCATGCTCATTCTGGGCAGGGATCGGCTGAAGAACCCGTCCAGTGGGTACGCGAAGACGTTCCTGCGCCAGTTGGAGGAGACGCTCGGCCTCGCGGTGGAGCGCAAGGTCCGCATCGTCGCCAACGCCGGTGGCCTCAACCCGGAGGGGCTCGCGAACGACCTGCGCACGCTCGCCACGAAGCTTGGGTTGACCGTCAGCGTCGCGCACGTCGAAGGCGATGACCTCGTCGGACGCGCGGACGAGCTGGGCTTCGAGCAGCCCCTCACCGCGAATGCGTACCTCGGTGGCTGGGGCATCGCCGCGTGCCTGGAAGCGGGCGCGGACATCGTCGTCACGGGGCGTGTGACGGACGCATCGCTCGTCGTCGGTCCCGCGGCCGCCCATTTTGGATGGAAGCGCGACGATTGGGACCGCATTGCTGGCGCCATGGTCGCGGGCCACGTCCTGGAGTGCGGAGCCCAGGCGACCGGCGGCAACTTCGCGCGCTTCGGTGAACTCGACGCGCGCCGTCCCGGCTTCCCGCTCGCGGAGATCTTCGCGGACGGGTCCAGCATCATCACCAAGCATCCGTACACCGGCGGCGCCGTCACCGTCGACACCGTGAAGGCCCAGCTCGTCTATGAGATTGGCGGTGCCCGCTACGCAGGCCCGGACGCGACGGCGCGCTTCGACACCATCGTGGTGGACGCCGACGGCACGGACCGGGTGCGCCTGTCTGGCGTGCGCGGTGAGCCGCCTCCTCCGGACGTGAAGGTGTGTCTGAACCGGCTCGGCGGCTTCCGCAGCGAGGCCCAGTTCATGCTCGTCGGCCTCGACATCGAGGAGAAGGCCGCGCTCGTGCGCGCCCAACTCGACGCGACGCTCGAGCCCCGGCCCGCCGAAGTCCTCTACACGCTCGCGCGCACCGACCACGCCGACGCTCCGAGCGAGGAGCAGGCGTCGGCGACGCTGCGGGTCACCGTGAAGGATGCCGACCCCAAGGTCGCCGGCCGTGCCTTCAGCGGCGCCGTGGTGGAGCTCGCCTTGTCCAGCTACCCCGGCTTCTTCCTCCCCTCGCTGCCCGGTGATGCTTCGCCCTTCGGCGTCTACACGCCGGCGTATGTGGATGCGCGCAAGGTGCCGCACGTCGCGGTGCTCCCGGATGGCCGGCGCATCGACGTGCTGCCGACGAAGGAGACGCGGGGGCTCGAAGCCGTCCCCGCGCCGTCGCTGCCCGCGCCGCTGCTGGCGGGCCCCACCCGGCGTGTGCCGCTCGGCCAGGTGGCCCTGGCTCGCAGCGGAGACAAGGGCGGAGACGCGAACATCGGCGTCTGGGTCCGCACCGACGAGGCCTGGAGCTGGCTGGTGCACACGCTCACGGAGGAGCAGCTGCGCAAGCTGCTTCCGGAGGCGCGGGAGCTCAAGGTCCAGCGGCACGTGCTGCCGAACCTGCGCGCCCTGAACTTCGTCATCGAGGGCCTGCTCGGCGAAGGTGTCTCGTCCTCCACCCGTTTCGATCAACAGGCCAAGGCGCTCGGCGAGTGGCTGCGCTCGCGCCATGTCGACGTCCCTGAATCGCTTCTGTAGCGCCTTCGCACGCGCCCGAGCCCACCGAGGAAGCCCATGCAGCAGACCCAGGAACACCGCGCCATCCGCCAGACCGTCCGCAAGTTCGTGGAACAGGAGCTGAACCCGCACATTGACGCCTGGGAGGCGGCGGAGATCTTCCCGGCGCGAGAGGTCTTCAAGAAGCTGGGCGAGCTCGGGCTGCTCGGCATCACCAAGCCCACGGAGTTCGGCGGGCTGGGGCTGGACGCGTCGTTCTCCGTCGCCTTCGCGGAGGAGCTGGGCCATTGCACCTGCGGCGCGCTGCCCATGGCCATCGGCGTCGTGACGGACATGGCGACGCCCGCGCTCGCGCGCTTCGGCAGTGATGCGCTGCGACGGGAGTTCCTGGCGCCCACGCTCACAGGCGAGCGCGTCTGCTCCATCGCGGTGAGCGAGCCCGGTGCCGGCTCCGACGTGGCGAGCGTGACGACCACCGCGCGCCGCGATGGCGACGACTACGTCATCGACGGCAGCAAGATGTGGATCACCAACGGCATGCAGGCGGACTGGATCTGCCTGCTCGCCAACACGGGTGACGGGCCCGCGCACGCGAACAAGTCGCTCATCATCGTGCCCATGGACAGCCCCGGCATCACGCGGTCGAAGATCCGCAAGCTCGGCATGTGGGCGTCAGACACGGCGCAGCTCTTCTTCGACGGCGTGCGCGTCCCGGCGCGCTTCCGCATTGGCGACGAGGGGCGCGGCTTCGCGATGCAGATGCAGCAGTTCCAGGAGGAACGGCTGTTCGTGTCGGCGAGCACGCTGGTCACCTTCGACCGGCTCATCGCGCAGACGGCGGAGTACACGCGCCAGCGCAAGGCCTTTGGCCAGTCCATCCTCGACAACCAGAGCGTGCACTTCCGGCTCGCTGAGTTGCAGACGGAGGTGGAGTCGCTCCGGGCGCTCATCTACCGGACCGTCGCCATGTACATCGAGAACAAGGACGACCCGGAGGTCGTGAAGCTCGCCTCGATGTGCAAGCTCAAGTCGGGCCGGCTTGCTCGCGAGCTCGTCGATGGCTGCCTCCAGTACTGGGGCGGCATGGGCTTCACCTGGGACAACCCCGTCGCCCGCGCCTACCGGGACCTGCGTCTGGGGTCCATCGGCGGCGGCGCCGACGAGGTGATGCTCGGAATCATCAGCAAGGCCATGGGAACGCTGCCCCGCAAGGTGCGCGGCTGAGGAGCAATACGATGGGATACCGTTCAGTCTTCGCCCCGAACTCCTTCGCGGGCCGCACCATCATCGTCACCGGCGCCGGCAGTGGCATTGGCCGGTGCACCGCGCATGAGCTGGCGTCGCTCGGCGCGCACATCGTCCTCGTGGGCCGCAAGACGGAGAAGCTCGAGAAGGTCGCTGGCGAGCTCTCCGCCGAGGGCCACGCGTCCACGCAGCACGCCGTGGACATCCGGGACGAGGCCGCGGTGCGCGACATGGTCGCCGCCGTCGTCCAGAAGCACGGCCGCATCCACGGGCTCGTGAACAACGCTGGCGGGCAGTTCCCGTCGCCGCTGTCGCAGATCTCCAAGAAGGGCTTCGAGGCGGTCGTCTCCACGAACCTCACCGGCGGCTTCCTGGTCGCGCGCGAGGTGTTCACCCAGTCCATGAGCGAGCACGGCGGCGCCATCGTGAACATGCTCGCGGATGCCTGGAACGGCATGCCGGGCATGGGGCACTCGGGCGCGGCGCGCGCCGGCATGTTCAACCTGACGCAGACGGCCGCCGTCGAGTGGGCCGCCTCCGGCGTTCGAGTGAACGCCGTCGCGCCCGGCTGGGTGGCCTCCAGCGGCCTGGACACCTACGAGGACCCCTTCGTCCGCGAGATGATCCCCTTCCTGCGCAAGCAGGTGCCCCTGCACCGGCTGGCCACCGAGGCGGAGGTGAGCGGCGCCATCGTGTTCCTGCTCTCCGACGTGGCGGCGTTCATCACCGGCGAGGTCATCCGCATCGACGGCGGCGCGTCCTGCAACACCAAGGCGTTCCCGCTGTCGGAGCACTCCAACTCGAAGCCCTACGACGGGTTCCATCTGGCCAAGGGGCCCGCCATCCTCGACGGCCCGAAGGAGAAGTGACGTGCCCACGCTCATCTCCCAGGTCGAACCGGCCTCCGCCACCTTCACCACGCAGCGCCAGGAGATGCTCTCCCGCGTCGCGGAGCTGCGCGCCATCGAGCAGAAGTCGCGCGACACCGAACAGCTGGCCCGGGACAAGTTCAAGCAGCGCGGGCAGCTGCTCCCGCGTGAGCGCCTGGCGCTGCTGCTCGACCGGGGTTCGCCCTTCCTGGAGCTCTCCACGCTCTGTGGCTACAAGCACCACGACGACAGCGACGGCTCGCTGGCCGGTGGGAACACCATCATCGGCATTGGCTTCGTGTCCGGCGTGCGCTGCCTGGTGTTCGTGAGCAACTCCGCCGTGAAGGGCGGCACGGCGACGCCCTGGGGTGTCCAGAAGGCGCTGCGTGCGCAGGAGATTGCCCTGCAGAACCGGCTGCCCGTGGTGTCGCTCGTGGAGAGCGGCGGGGCGAACCTGCTCTACCAGCAGGAGATCTTCATCCCGGGCGGAGAGACCTTCTACAACCAGGCGAAGCTGTCCGCGGCCGGCATCCCCCAGGTCACCGTCGTCCACGGTTCGAGCACCGCGGGCGGCGCGTACATCCCGGGCCTGTCCGACCACGTCGTCATGGTGCGCGGCAAGGCGAAGGTGTTCCTCGCTGGACCGCCGCTGCTGCTCGCGGCCACGGGCGAGGTCGCCACGGACGAGGACCTGGGTGGCGCGGAGATGCACACCACCGTGGCCGGCACCTCCGACCACCTCGCCGAGGACGACGCCGATGGCATCCGCATCGCGCGGGAGATTGTCGCGTCGCTCGGGTGGAATGACGCCCTGCTGGCGTCCGCGCGTCCCGCCTTCGAGCCGCCCCGCTACGCGGTGGAGGAGCTGTGCGGTGTCGTGCCCATGGACCACCGCAAGCCCTACGACTGCCGCGAGGTGATTGCGCGGCTCGTGGATGGATCGGACTTCTCGCCGTTCAAGGACGACTACGACGCGCTCACCGTCTGCGGCTGGGCGCGCATCGAGGGCCGGGCGGTGGGCCTCATCGGCAACAACGGGCCCATCACCGCGAAGGGCGCGACGAAGGCGGGGCAGTTCATCCAGCTCTGCTGCCAGGCGCGCACACCCATCATCTACCTGCAGAACACCACGGGCTACATGGTGGGCACGCAGTCGGAGCAGGGCGGCATCGTGAAGCACGGCGCGAAGATGCTTCAGGCCGTGGCCAACGCGACCGTGCCGCAGATGACGCTGCTGCTGGGCGGTGCCTTCGGCGCGGGCAACTACGGCATGTGCGGCCGCGCGTTCCACCCTCGCTTCATCTTCGCCTGGCCCAACGCGCGCACGGCCGTGATGGGCGGCGAGCAGGCGGCGAAGGTGCTCACCATCGTCGCCACGGAGAAGGCCCGGCGCGCGGGGCTGCCGCCTGACCAGGAGTTCCTGGACGGGATGGCGAAGCCACTCATCGAGCAGTTCGACCGCGAGTCGGACGCCTTCCAATGCAGCGCGCGGCTGTTCGACGACGGCGTCATCGACCCCCGGGACACGCGGCGGGTGCTCGGGTTCATCCTGGCCACGTGCGACGAGGCTTCGCGCCGCACGCTGTCGCCCAACTCCTTCGGCGTCGCCCGGCTGTAGCGAGGAGAATCATGAAACGCATCCACAAGGTGCTGGTGGCGAACCGGGGTGAGATCGCCGTGCGCGTGCTGCGCACATGTCGCCGCCTCGGACTGCGCACGGTCGCGGTCTTCTCCGACGCGGACCGCGATGCCCCTCACGTGCGGCTCGCCGACGAGGCCATGCACCTGGGGCCTCCGCCCGCGAGGGAGTCCTATCTCTCCATCGAGCGGGTCCTCGCCGCGGCGAAGGCCTCCGGCGCGGATGCCATCCATCCCGGGTACGGCTTCCTGTCGGAGAACGAGGACTTCGCGCGCGCGTGCGCGGAGGCTGGCTTCGTCTTCGTCGGGCCGCCCGCGGAAGCCATCGAGCTGATGGGGAACAAGCGGCAGGCGAAGCTGCGCATGCAGGCAGCGGACGTGCCCTGTATCCCCGGCTATGAGGCGGCGCGCCCTGGCGAGTCACTCGAAGACGAGGCCCTGGTCCGTGAGGGGCAGCGCGTCGGGTTCCCCATCATGGTGAAGGCAGCGGCGGGTGGTGGCGGGCGTGGCATGCGGCTCGTCCGCGAGCCGGGCGCGCTGCTCGACGCCATCCGCTCGGCGCGCTCGGAGGCGACGAACGCGTTTGGCAGCGGCGAGCTCATCCTGGAGCGGGCCATTGAAGGCGCGCGTCACGTGGAGGTGCAGGTCTTCGCGGACGCGCATGGCAACGCGGTGCACCTGGGCGAGCGCGACTGCTCCGTTCAGCGCCGGCACCAGAAGGTGATTGAAGAGAGCCCGTCTCCGGCCGTCACGCCCGAACTGCGCGAGCGCATGGGGTCCGTGGCGGTGCAGGCCATCCGCGCCATCGGGTATCGCGGCGCGGGGACCATCGAATTCCTCCTGGCTCCGAACGGCGATTTCTTCTTCATGGAGATGAACACGCGCCTCCAGGTGGAGCACCCGGTGACGGAGCTCATCACCGGACTCGACCTGGTCGAGTGGCAGCTGCGCGTCGCGGACGGCGAGCCGCTCCCGCTGACGCAGCCGGAGATCACCTGGCGCGGACATGCCATCGAGGCGCGCCTGTGCGCGGAGGATCCGGCCAGGGGCTTCCTCCCCCAGACGGGCCGGCTCCTCGCATGGGAGCCGCCGTCGGGGGAGGGCGTCCGCGTGGATCATGGCGTGCGCGAGGGGCAGGACATCACGCCGTTCTATGACTCCATGCAGGCGAAGCTCATCGCATACGGACCGGACCGCGAGACGGCGCGTGAGCGACTGGCCGCGGCGCTGCGCGAGCTGACGGTGTTCGGCGTCACGACGAACAGTGCGTTCATCCAGCACGTCCTCGAGCATGAGGCGTTCCGCTCCGGCCGGTACGACACGGGCTTCGTCGGCGCGCACACGCCGCCGGAGATGCTGCAAGAGCTCGGGAAGGCCTCCCTGGAGGACCAGGCCATCCTGGCCGCTTTGCTCTTCCACGACGACGCGCAGGCGCTCGCGCGGAAGGGGGGCTTCGACGCGACGCTCACCGGCTGGAGCAGCTCCTATGCCCTGCCGGTGCCGGTCAGCCTGCATGACGGTGCTTCGGAGTTCCGCGCCTCGGTGCGCCCCGTCGCTCCGGAGGCCTACGAGGTCCGCGTCGGTGATACCTCGTTCGCGCTCTCCCTGCGCGGCCTCGGTGCCGAACGCGCGGAGGTGGAGGTGGCGGGCCGCCGTCGCGCGGTCCGCTACCGCCGGGCGGGTGGCACGCTGTGGTGCTCGCTGGACGGCATCACGCGCCAGCTGCGCGACGTCTCCTTCCGGCTGCCCTCCGAACGCGAGCGCGCCAGCGACGGCCGCCTGCGGGCGCCCATGGATGGCCGCATCATCCGGGTGAGCACCGAAGTCGGCGCGACCGTGAAGAAGGGCGACGTGCTGGTGGTGCTCGAAGCGATGAAGATGGAGTCGTCCCTCATCGCACCCACGGATGGCGTGGTCACGGCGGTGAACGTCACGGTCGGGGCGCAGGTGCCGGCACGGCATGTCGTCGCGGTCGTCTCCCCCGCAGCGAAGGAGGCAGCATGAGTGAAGCACCGCTCGTCCGGTACGAAGTCTCTCGTGGCGTCGCGACCCTGACGCTCGATTCGCCGCGCAACCGCAACGCGCTTTCGCGGGCGCTCGTCACGCAGCTGCTGGAGCGGCTGAACGCCGTGGGCGCCGACTCGAGCGTGCGCGCGGTCGTCCTCGCGGCCACCGGCCCCGCGTTCTGCGCGGGGGCGGACCTCTCGGAGATGGCGGACGGAGGCGCCGCGAAGGCGCCGGGCGTGCTGCTCGACGTGCTGCGCACGATCGTGACGCTGCCCCAGCCTGTCGTCGCGAAGGTGGCGGGGCAGGTGAGGGCGGGCGGCATCGGCATCGTGGGCGCGTGCGACGTGGCGGTCGTCGCGGAGTCCGTGAAGTTCGCCTTCACGGAGGCGCGCATTGGCGTGACGCCCGCGGTCATCTCCCTCACCACCCTGCCGCACCTGACCAGCCGGGCGGCGAGCCGCTACTTCCTCACCGGTGAGGCGTTCGACGCGGCCGAAGCCGCGCGCATCGGGCTCATCACCTCCGCCGTGCCGGACGCGTCACTGGATGGCGCCGTCGAGCAGATCCTGGAGACGTTCCGGGTGTCGTCTCCGCAGGGCCTGCGCGAGACCAAGCAACTGGTGGCCTCTGGCCTGCGCGCGCGCATCGATGTCGGGGGTGCGGAGATGGTCGCGCTCTCCGGCCGGCTGTTCGCCTCCGAGGAGGCCCAGGAGGGGATGCTCGCCTTCCTGGAGCGCCGGCCTCCCGCGTGGGCCGCGCCGAAATAGGCTGCGGGAGCACCCGGTTCGACCCGACGCCCGAACGGGCGGAATGGAGCACACGATGTCCGCGATCCAGGCACCTCAGGCCCCGCGCATCAGCCGCGTCTCGCTGGGAGACATCGTCCACCGGTCGGCGTTGCGCTGGCCGGAGCGGACGGCGCTCGTCGACGGGGACCTCGAGTTCTCCTACGCGGAGCTCGACCGGCGCTCGAACGCGTTCGCGCACTACCTGCTCGCACAGGGCCTGCCCCAGGGTGCGCGCATCGCGATGCTCTGCGGCAATTCCGCGCAGATGCTCACCGCGTTCGTGGGCATCTACAAGTCAGGGCTCGTCTGGGTGCCCATCAACACCGGCCTCTCCGTGGAGGCCGTCCAGTACATCGTCGAACACGCCGAGGCGACGCACGCCGTCGTCGACGCCGAGCTCCTCGCGAAGCCCGGGCTGCGGGCGATGCTCGATGCGCTGGGCACCCGCGTCATCGTCTGCGTGCCGGAAGGGCAGGCGGCGCCGGGCGGGGACGCGGTCGCGTTCCTGGACACGCTGAAGGGGCAGCGCGGCACGCTGCCGGAGGTGGACATCCAGAGCGGCCAGCTCGCGCAGATCATGTACACCAGCGGCACCACCGGCCAGCAGAAGGGCGTCATGCATTCGCATGCGTCGGTGCAGGCGGCGCTGAGTGGGAACCTGTTCGAGCTGGGCATGCGCCCGTCGGACTCGACCATCTGCGTGCTCCCGATGTTCCACTGCGCGCAGCACGCCATCGTGATGACGCTCCTGCTGGCCGGGGCGACGGTCGTCGTGCGGCGGGCCTTCGACCCGGGCGCGATGCTCGCGACCATTGAACGGCGCGGCATCACGTTCCTGCTGGGCCTGCCGGTGATGTACGGCGCGATGCTGGCGCACCCGGCGCGTCCGGCCACGAAGCTGTCCAGCCTGCGCCTGTGCCTCTACGTGATGGCGCCCATGGCGCGCACGATGCTCGTGGAGCTCATCGAGCACTTCTGCCCGGGCGGCTTCGCGCTCGCATCAGGGCAGACGGAGATGTACCCGGCGACGACCATGTTCAAGCCGGAGCAGCAGCTCAAGCGGTTCGGCTCGTACTGGGGCGACTCGGTCGTGACGAACGAGACGGCCATCATGGACGACGAGGGCCGGCTGCTCGGGCGCGGCGAGGTGGGGGAGATCGTCCACCGCGGGCCCAACGTGATGCTCGGCTACTACAAGGACCCGGAGGCGACCGCGCGGGCGAGCGCCTTCGGTTGGCACCACACCGGCGACCTGGGCATGTTCGACGCCGACGGCCAGCTCCTCTTCGTGGACCGCAAGAAGGACATGATCAAGACAGGCGGAGAGAACGTCCCGTCCATCAAGGTCGAGGAGGTCCTCCTGCGTCACCCCGCCGTGCTTCAGGTCGCGGTGGTGGGTCTGCCGCACTCACGCTGGGCGGAGGCGGTGACGGGCTTCGTCGTGCTCAAGCCCGGCGTTTCCGCCACGGAGGCGGAGATCAACGCCCACTGCCGCCAGCACCTGGGTGGGTTCGAGGTGCCGAAGGCCATCGTCCTGCTCCCGGTCATGCCGCAGACCAGCACGGGCAAGGCCCAGAAGTTCGTGCTCCGTCAGCAGTACGCCCGGCACTACGATGCGGGGCGTGACGACCCACAGACCCCCTGAGTCCGCCGCGCCGAAGAAGACCGTCCTGCCTGGAGTCGCACTGGGCTTCGCCATCACGAGCCTGTGCGTGGTCTTCCTGTGGCCCGTGGGCCTCGTGCTGGCCATCATGGCGATGGTGAAGACAGGCAATCCGGAGCATGCCGGGCGCAGGGGGCTCGCCATCGCGGCCCTCATCGTGGCGGGACTGGGGCCCTTCGTCATTGGCATCGTGGCCGCCATCACCATCCCCAACTTCATCAGGTTCCAGGCGCGCTCGAAGCAGGCGGAGTGCAAGGTCAACCTGAAGGCGGTCTTCACCGCGGCGAGGGTGAGCATGGTGGACGAGCAGCCCCTGGTCAGCCTCGATGCGATGGGCATCGAGCCGGGACCGCGCAATCGCTATGCCTATCTGCTGCGGATGCCGGAGGAAGTCATCCCCGTGGGGGCGGCCTTCCCCGCGATCGATCCGGCTGAAATCCAGGCGGCCCTGGCTCAGGCGGGCGTGAAGCCCGGCGTGGAGGGGACGTGTCCCGACTGCGTCGTGACGGCCGCGTGCGTGGGCAACGTGGACAACGATGACACGCTGGACGTGTGGAGCATCTCCACCGTCAATCGCACGGCCGCCAACGGTGAAACCATCGAGCTGGGCACCCCGTACAACCACGTGAACGACGTCCGGCAATAGCAGTCCCGGAGTAGGGTCCTGGGTTCCCTCCTTCCCCAGGTATCCATGGTCCTCCGGCGATTCCTATCCCTCGTCGCGTTCGCCACGTCTTCGCTCGTGGCGAACGCAGCCCACGCGAACACCGTCTACGGCTTCTGGCAGGGCTCGGGAGGACAGAGCCCCTCCAGTCCGGGCAACCGGGTGTTCCTGCTGGATTCACAGACGTCCAGCAACCCGGTGACGTTCACGCTGACGTCGTCCGCGGATGCCTGGCTGTACCTGCTGGATGCGAACGGCACCATCCTCGCGCAGGACAACAACGGCGGTGGCGGCACGAACTCGCGCCTGGTCGTCACGCTGGCCCCGGGCAGCTACCAGCTCGTCGCCGCGACCGCGCTGTCGGGCCAGAGCGCCGAGTTCACCCTGGCGTCGGACTCCGGGGTGCTGCGCCATCCCAAGGCCCTGGAGGTCCGGCCCACGAGCCGCTTCAGCTGGGTCTACGACGATCACGGCACCGGCGCGACGAACGACATCGCCATCTTGCGCCCGGACCTCTCCCAGACGCCGGGCTTCTTCTCGCTGGGCGACGTGGCCATGCCGAACCGGGGACAGGCGCCCGCGACGACGTTCGTGGTTCGCGGGGAGGGCGACCTGCTCGCGCGTCCGTCCAACTACAACTGGATCTGGGACGACTCCGGCTCCGGTGGAACGCACGACGTCTCCTTCTGGGAGCCGGTCGCGCCCGCGGGCTACACCTGTCTGGGCCACGTCGCGGTGCTGGGCTACTCCAAGCCCTCCACGGACCTCATCCGCTGCGTGCGGAGCGAATACGTGCTGCCCGCCAATCCCGCCTGGGTGTGGGACGACAGGGGCTCCGGCGCGGACGACGACATCGGCGTGTGGCAGGCGGCGGCGCGCGACCACCGCGGCCTGCCCGCGTCCACCTTCATCTCCCGCCCCAGCCACGGCGACACGGGCGGCAACCGCTACTGGGTCCTCAACAAGAGCGCCACGTCCAACGCGGAGCTGCGGGGGCTGCCCGTGGACTCGCAGACGGTCGCTGCGTTCGCGCCGCGCGTGTGGCTGCATCCGGACGAGGCCTACTTCCCGTCCTCCACGCAGTTCCACCTGGCCAACGTCCACGAGGAGAACGGCCACCTGGTGACGAACCAGGCGCTGGGTTGTGACTCCTGCACGGATCCGCAGTTCCTGGACGGCCAGCGCCCCAACCAGACGCCGGTGCCCGTCTACGCGCAGGTCATCACGCGCACCCAGGGCGGTCTGCCGACGAACGTGACGGACGTGCTGTATTGGAATTTCTATCCCTACAACAATGGCAAGCGCGTGTGCATTGGCTGGTATTCGCCCTGGGGCTGCGTGGGCGGCTACTCCACCTTCGGAAACCACGTGGGGGACTGGGAGCACCTCACCGTGCGCTTCATCGACGGGCGCCCCGCGCAGGTCTACCTGAGCCAGCACGCGAACGGGCAGACCTTCACCTTCGGCGACAAGGCCGTGTTCCTCACCGGCTGGCATCCGGAGGTGTTCTCCGCCAATGGCTCGCATGGCCTCTACCCGGACGCCGCGCGGCACATCTACGAAACCATCTTCAACGGCGACTTCCTGGCGGACGACACCGGCGCCGGGCTCGCGTGGGACACCTGGAACAACGTGGTGGTCATTCCCTGGCAGCCGGCGGGGACGTACACGGGGTCGCTCGCCTGGATGAACCTCACGGCGTACTGGGGCAACCCCGAGTCCGGCTGCGACAATCCGACCGGCTACTGCGTGAACAGCGGCGGTCCCTCGCCGCTGCGGAACCGGTCGGTGTACCAGCCGGAGTACATGCTCCTGGAGTAGTCCTAGCGTCTGCCCAGGAGGCCGAAGGGCTTCCACTCCAGGATCTTCAGGTCGAACCCCGCCTGGCGCTTCTCGGCGATCCAATCATCGAGGGCGCTCAGGGCGGAGGCCTCGTCATCGAAGTCCTGGCGCTCGTCGTCGCGGGTGACCAGCGTGGTGCCGTCCACGATGGCCGACGTGTACTCGTTCTTCGGTCCGCCGTACTTCGCGAACTCCCGTTCGAGCGGGCCCCGGCCGGGAACCACGGTCGTGACGCGCAGGAAGTCTCCTTCGTAGCGGGCCTCCAGCCGCCGCACCTCCTGTGCGGCGGCGTCGGAGGTCTCGAAGGCGAAGCGGAACGTGCGCATCGACCCGTTGTTGAGTCCCGCGTGGAACTGCACGATGGCGCCGAAGCGTTCGATCTCAATGAAGAGGTCGCCCCGCTTGCGCCAGAAGGTGACGCGCTCCGAAGCCCGCTGCTTCACGTCGAGCTCCGGGGGCGTCCCCTGTCCGAGGAACTGCTTCCCGTCGAAGATGTGCAGGGGCAGGCTGCTTGGACGCATCAGCCACACCTCGCCCGTCTTGCGCTGGGCGTAGACGACGTCCCTCGCGCGCGCGTTCTTCGACGCCTGGGCCGCGATGCCTGCGATGTCCAGGCCTTCGAGCTCCTCGGCGGTGGGTTCATCCGGCTCGCGGACCTGCTGGGGCTGGAGCGTGTCCGTGAAGACGGGCTCGCCCTCGTGGATGCGCTTGAACAAGGCGTTGTGGTGGATCTCCCCCAGATCGAGGTTCCACAGCTCGGGGCGCAGGAAGGTGGACGCGAGCGAGGCGGCCTCCTCGCCGGGGCGGCCGTTCTCCAGGTGCTGCTCGGTGTGGGTCTCGCCGTAGCAGGTGACGTCGTGATCGTTCTCGTCGAGGAAGCGCGTGGTGAGGTCACCCGCCACGACGAGGCTGTCGTCGTTGTAGATGCCCTGGATGGCGTCCCGGACCACGAGGTCGCCGAGCACCAGGAAGTTCCCAGACGTCTGGAGCCCCCATGCCGTGCAACGGCCCACGACCACCACCGTCGAATCCGGTCCGCAGTCCTCCAGCACGCCCGCCACCTCCAGGTCCCCGAGGACGACGAGGGGCGCGGTGACACGCAGCAAGCCGGCGGCCCGCGCGTTGCCCGTGATGACCCGGACCTCGGAGAGGGTCCCTTCGAGCACCGAGTCCTCGGGCGCCAGCAGCTCGCGCATCACCAGGGCCGCGAAGCCGATGGGCGACAGGGGGCCGGGACATAGCGCCTCCGCGACCTGGGACGGAGACCGCTGCGCGTCCTTCCGAAAGACAGCGGCGAGGTCCGAGACCGAAGGCTCACCGTGATGGGAGAGCGCTTCGAGGACGGCGCCTTCGAGCCGGGCGCGCACGGCCTCCGCGCGGGAGACGAACTCATTCTGGCACAGGCTCATGGCCGCGCATGCTACCCAGGTGCCCGGCCGGATGCCGCGCGAGAAGTTGCTTCGGTGAGTTCTCGCGACAGGGCGTGGCGGTGCACGGCCTTCGCTGTTTTCATGCGGGGCTCTGGCCGTTTGTAACCGGGCGAGGCGGGTACGTCCGGGCCCCGTGATGGGCCCGGCCGCGGTTCCTCCGCTGCGGCCTACTGGCAGATGGTTTCGGCCGAACACACGCACTGCCCACCGCCCGCGCCGCCACACTGGCGGAAGCACGAGCAGTCTTCGTTCATGCAGATGTTGGAGCAGAGGCCAATGGCCTCGGAGTTGGTGGGCATCAGCGCCCCGACGGCGCCACCAGCCACGACGCCCATCATGAACACGAACTTCGCGATTCCCTTGCGCATGTACGACCTCCCGGGTTGAACGGCCCGTCCATTCTAGAGACGAGTCCTCGATTGGACGAGGCTTGACACCACGGGCCGGGAGCCGGTGCCTACGCCCCTTCGATGAAGCCTCCCCGTCTCATCCGAGGTGTGCCTTCCCGACCTCGCACCCATCCCCAAGGTCAGTGGCTCCCGAGGAGCTGTTTCTCGACCTTCCCCCGGGCCGGTGAGGGAGGTGCATGCAATGAAGGCATTCAAGGCGGTACTGCTGGGAACGCTCGTGTCGGCGCTGCTCGTTGGCGCGGGGTGCAAGACCACGAAAAGTGAGGGGATCGGCACGGGTGGCTCCGGAACGATGGAGCCAGGAATCGGAGGCAGGACGAACGTCGGAAGCTCCAAGGAAACGGAGGGAGCCGAGACGGGCTCTGGCGACGTTGGCGGATCAGGTGCAGGGACGAACCAGGGGACGGGTGGTTCCAGCACGGGCGGCAGCTCCACCACCGGCGGTACGTCTAGCGGAGGTGGTACGAGCGGCGGCTCAAGCACTGGCAGCTCGGGTGATTGTGGGCCCGGTGGGAGTGGTTCGAGCTCAGGCGGCTCGGGCTCGGGTGGCTCGGGCTCGGGTGGCTCGGGCTCGGGTGGAGGCGACATGAGCCGCTGACCCTGACGCGCCGGGGACGCGCGATTCGCGTCCTGGGCTCTCATGTGGGTTGAGGGCATTGCCATGGGGCCAGGCGTCCGTGTGATGCCTGAAGCCCTGGCGTGCGCGGCTGCCTGCCTCCTTCTGACCGGTCCCGGACGCATCTAACGCTTCCCCGGGACACCTCCCGTGCGTATCACTGGCCTTCGTGCGCACGCCCACCGACCGTTACCTGCCACCTCCCGCTGATGCTTCCTCCTCCACGATGCTCCCTCGCGGGCGGGTGGTGATCATCGCGCCCACGCGCGCCGCGTGCGAGACCATCGAGCTGGCGCTCGGGCTGGAGCTGCGCACGTACCTGGAAGAGCACCACGGTGAGCGCCTCCTCGCGCTGGCTCGGAGCGGGCAGGGGTTCGGCATTGTCGCGGGCACCGGCACGGGCAAGACGCTCGCCATCCGCCCCATCGCGGAGGAGCTCACGGGCCGGCGGCCCCTTCGGGTGGCGGTGGTCAACCGCGAGCGGGAGGCCACCGCGGAGACGCCGCTCGCGGACGTAGCCATCGTCACCACCGGCATCGCGCGGCGCTGGTTCCAGGGCGGCGCCATCCGGCGTGAGGACACGCTCATCGTGGATGAGATCCACCAGACCTCCGCGGAGCTGGAGCTGTGCCTGGCCCTGGGCAAGCGCGTGGGCTGCCGCTTCATCTGGCTGTCCGCCACGGTGGACCCGGCCTTCTACGCGCGCTACCTGGACAGCGCGGACGTGCTCCAGGTGTCCACCTTCGACCCGGGCAAGGCGGCCCAGGTGGAGGTCGAGCGCCGCAAGCCGCTGTCCTTCCTCGACGACGCCTTCCTCCAGGACGTGCAGCGGCAGGGGCGCGGCGTAGGCGTGTTCCTGGCCACGCGCGCCGGAGTGGAGGAGGCGGCGGCCCACGTGCGCGCCCGCTCATCCGATGTCCATGCGGCGCACTACCACGGCGGCGAGCCGCTGCGCGCCATCCGCCCCTTCCTGGAGGGCACGGCGCCCCGGCCGTTCGTGCTCACGATGACGGCGGCGGGGCAGAGCGCGCTCAACGTGCCGGGCCTCGACACCGTCGTCATCGACGACCTGCGCTTCACGAACGTGGTGGAGGGCGGCCGCAACGTGCTCACCCGCGTGCACCTGGGCAACAACGAGCTGCTGCAGATGGCTGGGCGCGTGCACGGGCGCGTGGCGGGCGGGCGTGTCTTCATCCTCAGCGACCGGCTGATCCACTTCGCCTCGCTGCGGCCCACCGAGCCTGAGTTCCAGCTCGCGGGCGAGCCGGAGCGGGTGGCGCTCACCGCGGCGGCGCTGGGCGTGCGGGCGGATGAGCTGGACCTGCCCGTGCCGTTGGACCGCGCCGCCTATCGGAGGGCGCTCGCGAAGCTGGAGGCGCGCGGCATCGTGGACGCGGACGGGCGATTGTCCGCCTATGGCCGGGCGGTGGAGGCCCTGCCCGTGGAGCGTCCGTGGGCGGAGCTCATCGTCAACGCGGAGGACGCGCTGCTGCCGTTCCTCGCGGTGTGCAGCGCGGTGGAGTCCCTGCACCGGATGACGCGCGAGGAGCGGAATCTGGAAGAGGTGCTCGTGCAGGGCAGTGACCACCTGACCGCGTACAACCTGTACGCCGAGGCCTTCCGGGTGGCGGGCACGGTGGGGGAGGTGCAGGGGCTGCCGCGCCACGTCTTCGACCCGGAGAAGCTCGCGGCGTGGGCGGAGGGGAGAGGCGTGCTGGTGAAGGCCCTGGAGGACGCGGCGCTCGCGATGGCGAGCGTGTACCGGAGCGTGGGGCTGGCGTTGCCCGCGCGCATGCCCTTCGCGAGCCCCAGCATCCACCATCGCTTCTGCGACCTGCTCGCGCGCTTCATGCCCTTCGACCTGGTCATCGACGAGCGCACGGCCTGGGGTGAGCTCACACGCGTGTCGAAGACGAGCGTGTGCGGCAACCTGGGCGCGGTGGCGGGCACGCTGCGCTACTTCGCCGACCGCAACGGCGAGTCGCAGGGCGCCATCGAAGGCACCCAGCTGCCCCAGTCGCTGCTGCGCCGCTACGCCCAACGTCACGCGGTGGCGCCCGTGTATGACGTGCGCTTCCGCTCGGTCGTGCTCGTCAAGCGGCTGGACTACTTCGGCTTCACGCTGGAGCAGGAAGTGGACGTGCTGCGCGCCTGGGGGCCGGAGCTGGCCACGGCGGCCCGGCACGCGCTCGCGGAGGCACTGGCGCGGGGCGAGGCGCCGCATCCCGCGGTGGACCGGCACCGGGTCGCCATCGCCGAGGTGCGCGAGCTGTGGCGGCGCTCGGGAGGAATGACCGCGCCGCTCGGGTTCCCGGAGCTCACCGCGCTCTACGAGGCGCAGCTCGATGGCGTGGACACGCTCGATGACTTCCGGGAGCGCCCGCTGCGGCTGGACCTGGACGCGCTCGTGCCGCCCGCGACGCGCCGGGCACTCCTGGCGCTCCCGGACAACGTGGAGGTCCGCGAGCAGGCGGTGCCGCTGGAGTACGACGTGGAGGAGCTGTCGGACGGGGCCCTGCGGGGCGTGGTGCGGCTGCACCTGCCGGAGAAGCTCGCCCGCACCCTGGTGGAAGAGGAGCTGCCGGTGCTCGACCGCTCCCGGCGCTTCAGCGTGGCTCGTGGCCGGCGGGGTGTGCTCCAGGCCCGCTCGCTTCTGGAGCTCCAGGAGCTGCTTGACCGACCCTGGATGCCAGACGAAATCGCCGAGGCCACCCGCGAGCGTCGGCCCCAGGTGCAGGACCCGGAGCGTGGGGGCAACCGGGGCCATCATCATGGCAAGGGCTCAACGTACGGAGGAAGGCGGGGAGGCGGCAGGCGGAGGCGCTGACCTGGCGCACGGGCCCGGGTTGCTCACCACGCGGAGCGGTCCATCCAGGCCTGGAGTGCGCGCACGATGTCCTCCGGCGCGTCTTCCGGCGCATGGTGCCCCGCGCGACGGAGTGGGACGATTTCGAGGGACCGGAGATTGGCTCGTGCCCACTCGATGATGCTCGGAGCGTTGAGCCCCGTGTCGCCGAACGTCAGCAGGAGCACCGGCTTCACGGACGGCTGCGCGAGCCACGCGTCATAGCGTTCGATGACCGCGGCGACGTCGGCGGGCTCACCATCGATTGGAATCTCCCGAGGCCACTGCAGCACCGGGCGCCGCGACGCCGCGTCTGGATAGGGGGCCTGGTAGACGGCCCGATCACCCTCCGCGAGGCCACGCTGGACCCCATTCGCGAAGGACTTCTCGAGGAACGCGTTCTGTTCGAGCACGAGCTGCTCACCGACCCCTGGCGTGCGCAGGGCGCGGAACAGCTGCTCGCCCTGGGGAGGCCAGTCGCTCCAGCGCATGGGGCGGAGGAACGTCTCGAACACGGCTACGCCCCGCACGCGGTCCGGATGCCGCCGCGCCCAATCCAGGGCCAGCACACCGCCCCAGTCGTAGCCGACGAGCACCACGTCCCGCAGGTCGAGCGCGTCGAACCACGCATCGAGGTACCTCGCGTGGTCCGCGAACCGGTAGGGGATGTCCGGCTTGCCCGAATCCCCCATGCCGATGAGGTCGGGCGCGAGGCAACGGCCCCGGCCGGCGAGCGGCGGAATGACGTTCCGCCACACGTGTGAGGACGTGGGGTTGCCGTGAAGGAACACGATGGGCGAGCCCGTCCCGGCCTCGCGGTAGGAGATGAACGAATCCAGGACCTGGACCTGGTGAACCATGGGCATGGGCGTGCTCCGGGAAGGAAGCTGCGGAGAGGTGTGGCATGCGATGAGCACGCCCGCGACGAGACAGCCGAGCAGTCTGTGCATGCACCCATGATGGGGAAGGGGACACCTCCCTGGTAGTGATGGTTCGTGAGGTCTAGGCTCACCAACCGTGAGCATTTCGACCGCCGCACTCGACCTCAACCTCCTCCTGGTGCTCCACACCGTCCTCACCGAGCGCAGCGTGGTGCGCGCGGCCGAGCGGCTCCACGTCACGCCCTCCGCCATCAGCAACAGCCTGGCGCGCCTCAGGTCCGCGTTGGGCGACCCGCTGGTCACGCGCAAGGGCCGTGGCATCGTCCCCACGCCCCGCGCGCTCGCGCTGGCCCCCGCCATCGCCCGAGGCCTGCGCGAACTGGAGTCCGGGCTGCAAGAGGCCCCCTTCGAGCCGGCCCGCTGCACGCGCACCTTCACGCTCGCCGTCGCCGATGCGGGGCAGGTCACATGGGGACCGCGAATCGCCGCCCGGATGGCTGGAGAGATGCCGAACGCACGCCTCGCCGTGGTCGGCATCGCTTCGCTCGTGGCGCTCGGGGACCTGACCTCGTCACAGGTCGACCTGCACATCGGCCTCGCCGGACGGGGCGCGGGCCTGCACGTCGAACCGCTGCTGGACGAACGCACCGTCCTCGTGGCCCGCGACGACCACCCCGGGCTCGCGAAGCGTCTGTCCGCGCGTGCGCTCGGCGCGCTCCGTCACGTGGGCGTGGAGATGGTCCCTGGTAAGGGCTTCCGGGACCTCGTTGGCGCCGCGTACGCACGCGCGGGCATCCGCCGCGAGGTCGCCATGACGGTGCCCTCGTTCCTGACGGCGGCGGCGATCGCGGCCGCGACCGACCTCGTCGCGACGTTGCCGGAGTCACTCGTCGCGGCGCAGGGAACTCGCCTGGGCGTTCGCTGCGTCAACGCGCCGGTCCCCGCGCACACCGTCAAGATGGCCCTGTGCTGGCACGACCGCACGCATGCGGACCCGGCGGCGCGGTACTTCCGCCAGTTGGTCCGGCGTGCGGTCCTGGACGCGTGAGCATCAGAAGCTGAAGCCCACCCGCAGGATGTCCATGTTGATGTCCACGATGCGCCCGTTCCTGCGCGTATCACCCCACGGCAGGCTGTACTGGCCGCCGAGGTCCAGCTCCTTGCGCTGCTGGTTCCAGCTGTAGCCCACGGCCGCGCCGAACACCGCGGCGAGATAGAAGTTCGTGCGTGCGAACGTCTTCCGGTAGCCCAGGTCCAGGCCCAGGGTGAGCTGGCCTCCCGTCGTGCTTCGATTGGCGGGCTGCCCCTTGTCGGCGTCGGGCCGGTCCTTCTCGTTGCTCACCATGCCGCTCAGCTTGGGCTGGAGGAAGAAGCCGTCGCCCCGTGCGCGGGGCCACGGCGTCCAGGCCACGCCCGTGGAGACCGTGAGCGCCCGGCCCGTGCCGCAGTTGCCGATGTCATCCGTGCAGCGGCGGCGCGCGTACCGGGGCGTGACTTCAATGACCAGGTCGGTCTGGTCCGACAGCTGGAGGTTCGTGCCGACAGGGAGCGCCACGTGGAGCGTGCCGCCCACGAGTGGCCCCGTCAGCAGGAGGGAACCCGTCACCAGCGGCGAGATCCAGAGCGCGTGCGCGGGCCGCTCTCCCACGGAGGACCGCGGCCCCGGCGGCTCCACGGCCTGGGCCTGGGTCGCGGTGAGGAGAAGGAGCACCGGAATCAGCATCGCCTTGTTCAACGCATGCCTCCTGCTGCGAGTGGGGACGGGCCCTTGCTGGAGCAAGGGTCGTTCCACCCGCGTGGCTGAGGCCCGCTCAGAGTGCCTTCGCGCCCGCGCACGACAAGGTTGTCAGAGCTCGCGCCCGCGGATGCCGGACACAGGTGTCACACGCGCCGTTCGGCGATCGCCGCGAGCTGCGCCGTGACGGTGCCCCAGCCTTCGTGGAAGCCCAGGTCATGGTGCATGTTTCTGTCCGCGCTGTTCTTGTGCATCACGTGGGCGTTGTAGTCGGTGCCCTGCGGATGATCCTTCAGCGTGATGATGGCGGTCATGAGCGGCATGCCGGACACGTCCGCGGGCCGCCAGCCGGCGACCATCACGTTCGTGAACACGATGCGCTCGAGCGAGTCGACGGCGAGGAAGCACGCGCTGAGGTGAGGCCCGAAGTCGCTGGTGGCCGTCTCGCTGAAGTGCGTCACCAGCGCGCCGCCGGGCCGCAGGTCCATCTCCAACACCTTGCACCGCGACGGCGCGGGCACCCACCACTGCTCGAAGCTGGCAGGGTCCGTCCAGGCCTTCCAGACGACAGCGCGCGGCGCCTTGATGATGCGCGAGATGCTCAGGTCGAGCTCGGGATTCAGGGCAGGGGACATTCGACTCACTCCTTGGGTGATGCGGCGGTGACGAACTGCTCGAGCCGGTCCGTGCGGGCTTCCCAGAGGGCCCGCTGAGCGGACAGCCACGACTCCACGGCGGCGAAGGACTTCTTCTCCAGTGCGCACGTCCGCACACGCCCTTCCTTGTGCGTGCGGATGAGCCCGCTGCCCTCCAGGAAGTGGATGTGCTTCATGAAGGACGGCAAGGCCATGTCGAAGGGCTTCGCCAGGTCGCTGATGCTGGCGGGGCCCTTTCCCAGACGCGCAATCACCGCCCGGCGGGTCGGATCCGCGAGCGCCTGGAAAATTCCATTCAGCGTTTCCGGATGCTTTTCCACGAGGCTAAGTAACGTCTTCAGACACTTAGTGCAAGAGCTAAGTGATGAAGTGGCCTTTTGTGATAGCCGGGCCCAAACCCCTGGAGGCGCAATGTCGAACTGGAGTGCCTGGCTGTTCCCCTGCCTTGCCTTGCTGACACCTGGATGCATGCCATTGGAGGCGGACGACGTGCGGGAGCCGGAGGCTCAACAGCAGGCGCTGCCGGGCTCGGAGGTCATCGACTTCGCTTCCGCGAGCACGCAGGCGAACACGGACGCGTCGGGCAAGAGCGGCGGCATGGCCGTGCTCAAGACGAACAGCGCGAACTGCACGGTGGGCGCGTACGCGGACTGCTATGCGCAGTACATCGAGTTCAGCCCCAGCTACACGGGCTCTCTGTCCTTCAATCTCTCCAGCCTCACCCAGGCCGCGCCCACTCCGGCCCAGGTCACCCAGCTCAGCCTGCTGACGAAGTACCAGGGGCCCGGCGTCGCCGCGTCCTACTACCAGTGGCAGCTGTACAGGTTCTCCACCTCCAGCTGGGTCAGCATCGCCAACTCACAGGGGCGCGGTGACTGGGTGTGGACGCCGGCCCTGACGCTCGCGCTCCCCACCACCGAGGTCGCGTCGAACTTCGTGTCGAGCACCGGGGAGATCCGCGCGCGCATCATCAAGGGCGCGGGGACGGACGCGGCGCAGCTGGACAGCCTCCGGCTCCAGGTGGCGTGGGACATCTCCACGACGTGCACCGCTGAAACGGACGCGGCCTTCTGCGCGCGGCAGGGCACGAGCTGCGGTCAGGCGAGCGGCACCGACAACTGTGGACAGGCCCGCACGGTCGCGAGCTGTGGCGCCTGCCAGAGTCCTCAGACGTGCGGCGGTGGCGGCACTCCGAACGTCTGTGGTGAGGCTTCCTCCTGCACGGTGGCGGCCTTCCCCAAGGGCACCACCTGGATGTGGGACCTGGAGCACAACGCCATTCCCACCAACCTCAACGCCCAGGTCTACGTCGTGGACCTCTTCAATACGAGCACCGCGAAGATCCAGGAGTACAAGACCGCCGGCAAGAAGGTGGTCTGCTACTTCAGCGCGGGCTCCTATGAGGACTGGCGGGAAGACGCGAACCAGTTCCCGCAGGACACGTACTGCACCCCCGGGGAGAACTGCGCGCAGTCCGTGCACATCATGGGCGACTGGTGCACGGCCGGTGGCGGCTGTGAGTGGTGGTTGGACCACCGCAAGCAGGCGGTGCGGACGGTGATGACGTCGCGCATGCAGCTGGCGAAGAACAAGGGCTGCGACGCGGTGGAGCCGGACAACATCGACGGATATTCGCACGACGATGAAATCAGCTGCACCGACCAGGCCTGCTGGGGCCTGACGGCGGCGAACCAGCTCGACTACAACCGCTGGCTGGCCACCACCGCCCACTCCCTGTGCCTGGGCATCGCGCTCAAGAATGACGTGGACCAGGTCCCCGCGCTCGCGGACTCCTTCGACTTCGCCATCAACGAGGAGTGCCAGAGGTTCAACGAGTGCGGCGCGTACAAGACCTGGTTCACGAACAAGAACAAGGCGGTCTTCAACGCCGAGTACCGCAAGGACTCGGGCGGTGACATCACCAACTGGACGTCGTGCACGGGCACCGGGGCGACCTGCGCCTGCGGTGAGAGCGGCCTCGCCCAGGGTGACATGCGCACCCTGGTCTTCAGCACCGCGTCGGTCCGGTACGACAACCTCCAGTTCACCTGCTGGTAGCGCGGGCGGGCCGGGGCGGTCCTCCCGCCCCGGCCTTCTCCTCAGTACTGGACGGTCGCGGTGTAGGCGAAGTGGTCGGAGCCGTACTTCTCCAGGCGCTCGGCGGGACCGGTGCCGATGCCCACGCTGACGTAGATCTGATCAATGGGCACGCCGCTGACGCCCGCCGTGTTCAGGTGGTTCATCCCGGGGATGTCCTGCGACAGCGCGCGGTTGAAGTCCCCCACCAGGACGACGGGCAGCCCCCGGCCGCGCAGCTCCGCGACGACCTCGCGCACCACGGTGTTGTGCGTCCGCCAGCGGTCCTGACGCTCCGGGTGATCGCCGTTCCAGGCGCCGGAGATGTAGTGGGTGTTGATGAACGCCAGCTTCTCGCCGGTCGCCAGGTTCTTCAGCACGACCCAGTTCACGAAGCGCGACGGCGTCACGTTGGCCTCACCGCCGTGCGTGAGTCGGGAGCCGTCGCCCGTCTTCTCGAACTTGTTCTTGCGCCAGGAGATGGCGATGGAATTGCGCGCGTCCAGCCGGCCGTCACCGGGCCGGAAGTGGGCGTAGGCATCCATCGCATCGAGCTTGGAGTGGCCCTCCGCGGAGTCCACCTCCTGCCAGCCGATGATGTCCGCGAGCGGCCTCGTGTTCGCCTGCCCGTGCCACGTGTTGTGCGTCGCGACCGTGGTCGTCGTGGCGGCGAGCGCCGCCGGTGCTGGCTCCTCGGATGGAGCGGGCACGAGCCCCAGCGACAGCAGCAGGCTGAGGACGGCCGACGACAAGAGCTTGAGCATGGTTCCCTCGGAATGCGCGCCAGGGTCATTCCTGGCGCTTCCGTGGGAAGCTAGCCAAAGCAGTATTCGCTGAAAATACCGCGAAAAATGTTTCCGTCAGCCGAGGACGAAGTCCTTGGGGCGCAGCGGCTCCGGCTGGGGCTCTCCCAGCGATTCCAGCATGTTGATCTCCGCCGTGCGGGACATCGCGAGCAGGGGCAAATCGTTGGGAGCTTCTCCGAAGGGCTCCTCCAGCTCCTCGCTCAGGAGGTCCAGGCCGAAGAACGTGTAGGCGATCATGGCTGTGAGCACCGGCGCGAACCAACCCATCGACTCAGCGAGGCCGAAGGGCAGCAGCAGACAGAAGAGGTAGGCCGTGCGGTGCAGGAGCACCGTGTAGGCGAAGGGCAGGGGCGTGAGGCGGATGCGCTCGCAGGCGGTGAAGATGCTCATCATGGAGTGCACCCGTTCGTTCAAGGCGGCCCAGGTGATGTCGGTGAGGCGGTCCTCACGGAGCAGGCGGGCCAGCTCCAACTGGTGCTCGCGCAGGAGGGCATTCGGGCGGTTGCCGCTGCCCAGGACGCGCGAACGCTCGGGCTCCTCCAGGTGGCGGCCAATGGCCTCTCCGGCGTCTTGCGAGCGAAGGTGCGCGGCGAGCGCATAGGGGAAGGCGATGGTGCGGTGCACCAGTCTTCGTGCCGCCTGCCGTCCCACGACAGGCAGCTCGGCGCGTCCGTCGTCCAGCAGCGCGATGGTCGCGTGGGTGAAGGCGCGCACCTCGATGATGAGCGCGCCCCACTGCTTCCGTCCCTCCCACCACCGGTCGTAACAGGCGTTGTTGCGGAAGCCGAGGAAGATGGAGAGCGCGATGCCGAGCAGCGACAGCGGTGCGGGCGAGGTGATGGGAAGCCGGATGTAGCCCTGCTTGAGCGTCAGGACGACCAACGTGGCGAGCGCCGCGACCCCCAACACATGAGGAAGGACGCGCGGGAGGATGGTGCCGCGCACGACGAACAGGAGCTTGAAGAAGCCAGGACGGGGACGGACGATCACAGGCGCGTCTCGTGCCCCAAATCCCCGACTGCCGCAAGCGGTCCTCGCTGTGACGCCGGGAATGACCCTTGTTCATCCCGGGTGCGCCGTCGCCCTAGACTGACTCCCTCCTGGAGGCTGAATGCACCCGAAGAGACTTCACCGGTTCCCCATGTCCACGTTGCGCTCCCTGACCGTGGGGGTCGCGCTGGTGTGCGCCGCTGGCTGCTCGGACGAAGAGGGCGTGGACGTTCCCAACCCACTGACCAACCCGAAGGATGGGCCCCCGGCCGGCAACCCGAACGCAGAGGCGACGTGCACCGTGCCTGCCGAGGCGGGGCTCGCGGATGTGTCCCGGCCCACCACCGTCGTCGGGACGGGGACGCCGGCCAGCTGTACCTCGGACGCCTTCGTCAATGCCGTGGCGAAGGGTGGGGTCATCACCTTCGACTGCGGCCCGGAGCCCGTCGTCATCACGCTGGACCGGACGGCGAAGGTCTTCAATGACAAGGGGCCGGAGATCGTCATCGACGGCAAGGGGCTGGTGACGCTCAGTGGCGCGGGCAAGCACCGCATCCTCTACATGAACACCTGCGACCAGGCCCAGGTGTGGACGACCTCTCACTGCCAGGACCAGGACCACCCGCGGCTGACGATCCAGAACCTCACCTTCGTGGACGCCAGCTCCAAGAGTGAGAAGGAGTACGACGGCGGCGGCGCGGTCTGGGTGCGCGGTGGGCGGGTGAAGGTCCTCAACTCCCGCTTCTTCAACAACCTGTGCGCGGACACCGGCCCGGACGTCGGAGGCGCGGCGCTGCGGGTGTTCGACCAGTACGACGACCGGCCTGTCTACGTGGTGAACACGACCTTCGGCGGCAAGGAGGGCTACGGCGGGATCGGCTCCAACGGCGGCGGCATCAGCAGCATTGGCGTGTCGTGGACGATCATCAACAGCCTCTTCTCCCACAACCGGGCCATCGGAAACGGCGCCAATCCCGCCCAGCCGGGCACGCCGGGTGGTGGCAGCGGCGGGGCCATCTACAACGACGGCAACACGATGACGCTGTCGCTCTGTGGCACGCGAATCGAACACAACGAGGTCAACGCGCACGGCAGCGCCATCTTCTTCGTGACCAATGACCACTCGGGCGACATTCGCATCGACCGCTCGGTCATCCAGAACAACAAGGGCGGCTCCTGGTACGTGACCTATCCGCAGATCTCGAACCACTCGGACACGCCCATCCGGGTGACGAACTCCACGATTGAGTGATGGCCGCCGTGCTAATCCTATGACCGGGTGAAGTCTGCGGGTTGGTAATGGAACTTCGCTCGGGCCTTCGGCACGGTGAATCGCCAGCGAATCCGGAGTTGCTGGCGATTGGCCCACTTCTGCCATGCCTGCGTTTCGCAGAGAGGCTTGTCGAGCGTGGGGATGCGCCGCGTCCCCAGGCACTGACGAGAGATCTTGGCGCGTCCGTTGCCTTCCCGTCTGTCTCGGAGTCCCTGACGCCCACCCTCCTGGTAGAGCCTTACCGCTACCACCACCGATGGGACTGCGGAGCCCGCGCCCCTGGACGGAACGCGGGCTGGTGAGCGCTGGGGCCGGAGGGCGCCTCGGCTCAGGGCTCAGTTCCCGTGACGGGAGAGCCGGATGTATTTGTCGCTGAGACCACCCGCGATGAGCTTCCCGTCCGACTGGAAGCCGAGGCCCCCGGTCAGGTCATGGCTGTCCACGAAGCCCTCGTACATGAACCCACCGCCGCCCGCGAAGGAGGAGTCCAGAGGTCCCGTCGGGAGGAACCGCAGCAGGGCCGCGTCGTAGTTGTTCCCGCGAGAGGTGAGGCTCGTGTGGCCGCCCGCGACGATCTTCCCGTCCGCCTGGACTGCCAGCCGGGAGATGATGTTGTTGGTAGGACCGAAGCTGAGGTAGGCCTGCCCATTGCCGTTGAAGGTCGAGTCGAACGCGGTGCCGTTCGCGTTCAGCCGGAGGAGCGCCATGTAGTACTGGCTTCCCGAGGGATAGTAGGCATTGCCCCCGACCAGGATCTTGCCGTCGGTCTGCACCGCCACCGCCATGGCCTGGTCGGTGCTCCCGAACACGTCGATCTTCAGAGCGCCTCCACCTCCGAAGGACGAGTCGAGCGCCCCCGAGGCGGTGAATCGCACCAGGCCAAAGTCCGGCGACGCCCCTATCGCGTAGGTGAGCCCTACGGCCAATACCTTGCCGTCCGGCTGCAGGGCCATGTCCGTCATCGAGTCGTTGCGGCCCGAGGGGAAATCGTAGGTTGCCCGGCCTCCGACTCCGAACGTGCTGTCCAGGGCGCCCGTGCTCGTGAACCGGGCCACCACGAAGTCCAGGTTGGTGTTGTTGGAGGAAGACCCCGCCAGGAGGATCCGGCCGTCCGGCTGGATGGCCACATCGATGGCATGGTCAAACATCACGTAATTGTAGATGACCAATCCTCCCGAACCGAACGTCGTGTCGGGAGCCCCGCTGGCCGTATAGCGGACCAAGGCGAAGTCCGTCGCCGCCCCCTGGTCTCGCGTGGACGCAATGACAATCTTCCCATCCGGTTGCAGCGCCCCACGCGCGGAACTGGCATTGCATAAGCCCGAGGCGAGCGTCGTCGTCACCAGGCCCATGCCTCCCGCGAAGGTTGTGTCGACCGTCCCATCGGCGTTGTACCGGGCGGCGTACACGCCACAGCCCGTGTTCGTCCGGAAGCTGCCGGTGACCACGATCCGATCGTCTGGCTGCACCAGGACCGAGTCGGTTCCCAGCGTCGCGCCGCTGAGCTCGTAGAGGGCGATGCCCCCCGCGCCGAACGATGGATCGAAGTCACCCGGCGGGACGAAGGAGGCCAGGGAAGGGCTGCTTCCCGCGAGATCGGCGGAAGCGCTCAGGTCCACGACACGGGACGGAGCGCCCGCATGGAGGGTCAGCGGTGCCTTCGCCGTCTCGGCGAAGGCGGTCGTCACTGGCGTGGACAAGGACAAGGCTGCCGTTGCCAGCAACGACGCGGTTCCTCTCGACATAGACACTCCATTGGGACGCCTACGGGTTATGCAGGAGCGGCGTTCGCATGGCTGTCTGGATTCACCAAAACAGTCCAAGGGCCGTGAAGCCTGCTCATTCATATTAACTTTTGAGAATTGGATTTCAAGATGATTCCTGCAGTCCCAGCTGTGCCAGTCACTCGCATCGCCTCAAGGGTCGTTCATGACTCCGTGGGTCTCAACGGAGGGCACTTGGCTGGGTGGAGATTGATGGGCGGGCTGCCGCTGCTGGAATGGGTACGCCCAGCATCGCCCGCCCGCTCCGGGCGTGAGGCACGTCGGGACTACGCCTACTTCCGCTGTGGCTCAGTACCCACAGCCGCCAGGCATGGCAGAAGTGGGCCAATCGCCAGCAACTCCGGATTCGCTGGCGATGCACCGTGCCGAAGGCCCGAGCGAAGTTCCATTACCAACCCGCAGACTTCACCCGGTCATAGGACCAGGTGCCTGCTCTCTATCGTGCAGCTGAAAGACCGTGAGGACAGACCATGGCGAAGGATTGGGCCAGCACCCTGGTTGAACTGTTGACGTCACCTGTCTCATTGGTAACGGACGTCGTGGATGTTCTCATGGACACGCCTGTTCACGAGCGGTTCTCCAATTCCATCAAAACCGATGTTTTTCAGGATTCACACCTGCGAGACCTGGATAAGGTCAGCACCGACCGAAAGCTCCGCCCTGGAACGATCCTTCGGGTGGGAAGAACAGGCTTTTGGCATTACGGCGTATATATCGGTGGTGATGAAACGGTTCACTTCACCTCGGAGGAAAGTGACACCTCTGAAGACAACCGAGTCATGCGGACCAACATGTCGAAATTCCTCGGTGATGCCGAGGAATTTCAGACATTGAGATTTCCCAAAAAAGTCTGCGGGCGGCGGGTGTATAACGGGAAAGAGACCTGTGCCAGGGCCATCGAAAAAATCGGCTTGGGTGACTACTCCTTTCTCGGTAATAATTGTCAGCACTTTGCCGTCTGGTGTAAGTCCGGAGTCGCGATTTCCGGGCAGACTGTTGTTGTGAATGGAGGCGAATCAGATTCGCCCGTCTATCGCGCCAGGATTGAAGCTTCCACCTCGGCGATGGGGTTGCTGGGCTGGGTCAAGGTTCCGGACCTCATTGAGGTGTTTGGTATTGAAGTGTCAAGAACCCTCTTTGCCTCCAATTACCTGCCGTAGTTGAGAAGACGCGTGGAACGAGCCCTGTACCCTGGTGGCGCGCAAAGGGGGGCGTGCGGCCACCAGCTCATCAGGACAGTTGAGGAGCGAGGCGCCCGCAGCTGCCATCGTCGGCACACACCACCATCAGAACCTGGGGCGAGGACGTCATGGATGGCAGCCGACGTTGCTCGGCGCAGCTGGCTTTGAGTCTTCGAGTAGCGATGCCCAGGCCCGAGCCTTGCCGGCCTTCTCTGACGCAGGTTGGCGCTTCAGCGCAGGCGTCGTTCCTTCGGGGCATGGCGCCATCTGTTACATTCGGCGCCATGCGTGCATGGCTGGGCTTCGTGGTCCTGTTCTGCGCCCTCGGCACTCCGGCCCTGGGCGTCACGGTGGAAAGGGTGCCCCGGCCCGCCGCGGGCTCCTGGACGGTGGACCTCACGCCGTCCCACGTCCTCACTCCAGCCGTGAGGGCGGAGGTCGACGAGATGGCCCGGTCGCTGAACGACCGCGGGCTTGGCCAGCTCATGGTGGTGATGGTGGACACCACGTCGCCCAGGCGCTCGCATGAGTTCGCGCTGGAGCTCTTCAACCACTGGGGCATCGGTCATCCCGGAAGGGACGACGGCGCGCTGCTCTTCATCGCGTACGCGGACCGCAAGGCGGAGATCATCCTCGGAGATGGGGTCGATGAGCCCGACGACCAGGTGGCCAGCGACGTGGTGATGGCGGAGGAGATCGTGCCTGCCTTCAAGCGTGGCGACCCGAACGAGGCCGTGCGCGGGGGCGCGAAAGGCCTGAAGGAGCTCATCGAGGACTCGCGGCTCAACAACCCTGTCGCCGCCGCCGACGCCCCGAGCGCCGCCAGTGACGACGTCGAGCTCACGGACTGGGACCGGGAGGCGTTCCTGAGCACTCCACAGATACACGTGAGCACAGCGGAGGAGTCCTCCTCTTCACCGAACGTCGGCCTCTTCGCGGGCGCCGCGGGCGTGCTTGGCGCGGCGGGGCTCGCGGGCAGTGCCTGGCTCCGCCGTCGTCCGCGCAAGTGCCGGACGTGCGGCACCCTCCGGGTGCGGTTGGGCGAAGCCGAGGATGATGCCCACCTGGACGCGGGCCAGCGGTCCGAGGAGGCGCTGGGCTCCGTGGACTACGACGTCTGGTGGTGCAGTCCGTGTGAGGACGCGAGCGTCGAGCGCTACGGCCGGTTCTTCTCGGGCTTCAAGCGCTGCAAGCGGTGCAGCTACGTGACGGGCAAGCAGACCTCGCGCACGCTGCGGAGCGCGACCTACGACCACGGTGGCGAAGTGGAGGTGACGGTGCGCTGTGGGCACTGCGACTTCGTGTCCACCTCGCGCCACTCCACGCCCCGACGTACCCGGCCCTCGTCGTCGAGCTCCTCCAGTTCTTCGAGTTCCTCCCGCTCCTCGTCGTCAGGAGGCGGGCGCTCGTCGGGAGGCGGCTCCAGCGGGAGCTGGTAGGGACCCCCGGCCGCTCAGGGGCGCGGTGTCGCCCAGAGGGCGCTGTGAGCCTCCGGCGCGTCCGGGGACTCCTCCGCCGTGTAGAAGTAGGCCGCGACCGTGGCCCGGCCCCGTCCTTCAGGGCACGCCAGCGCGGCGGGGTGGCCGTGCCAGTGGGTGTCGCCGTGCGCCATCACGACCAGCCGATCCAGGACCGGAGCAATGCGGGCCTCGCACCGGGAGAGGTCGGCGTTCCACAGCTCCAGGTCGCCGCCCCATTCGGGCTCCCAGCCCGGGTTCAAGTAGTACAGCACCGTGAGCCGCCGTGTGAGCGCACGCATGCGATCGCGGTTGAAGTCGGCGTGGAGCGCCAGATGGCCCCCGCGCAGCGTGAGGTGCAGCCCGGCGCCCCGGAAGTGCGGATCCGCGATGAGTCCTTTGATGCCGGTGATCGTCTCCAGGAAGTCGAGGAACGACAAGCCCGAGAACTCCGCGAGCAGGTGCCGGAGCGCGCCGTGCACGCCCTCGAAGGCCTTGCGCTGAAGCTGTCCCAGGCGGGCCGCCTGTTCCGGATGATCACGGCGCAGCCAGGGGGCCCCGGTCGCGCCTGGAAAGACGCCGGCCAGCTCCGTCGCCAGCCGCTCTCCCAGGAAGCCGTCGATGACGACGTGCGGGTGGGGCCGGGCGGCGCCGTAGGTGTCGCGATGCGCCAACCCGAGCGAGCGGAGCGCCGTCCGGCTGAGGAAGAAGCTCGGGCCCAGCAACGGGCCTTCATCGACGGTTGCGACGCTCACGGGACCTCTTCCTCGGGGGGGTGCTGGCGGCCGATGATGCCATGCGCACGAAACGCACGTCTCTTCCGGCCTCACCCGGGGGCGTCGCCTTCGGTCTCGAGGAGTGCCGCGAGGAACAACGCATACGTCAGCTCGGCGACGGGCCGACGCTCCCGCCGGGCCTGGAGGCGCAGCGCCTTGGGCAGGGAGCAGGACTGGCCCCGTTCACCGTCGCGCATCTGGACATAGCCTCGCGGGGAGTAGCCCATCACCTGCCAGCCCATTTGACACAGCGCCCGGCTGAGGTCGTCGGTGAGCTGGTGATGGAGGGCGCGAGCGATGGGGACGGGGCGGAAACGCTCGCTCGACCAGCCTTCCGTGTCCTCGTGCCAGCCGCGCGCGCGCAGGTAGTTCACCTTGCGCGCAAGCGACAGTCCGCCGACGTGGCGCTCGAGCTTCATGGGACCCCTTTGGAGCGGGCGTGGAGCATCGCTCCCTTGCCTGGCGTTGCCATATTCCACACACCCACAGCGTCCCCTCCAGTCCAAGATTCTCGTTCCACATCGACCGGGACGAAACGCCCCGGAGGCCCGAAGACCATGGCGACGACGACTCGCGTCCCCCAGACGATTGACGCCTACCTGGCGGCCGTATCCGATCCAGCGGCGGAGAAGACCCTGAGCGCCTTGCGCACGCAGCTACGCAAGCTGCTCCCCAAGGCCACCGAGACCATCAGCTACCAGATGCCCGCCTTCAAGGTGCACGGGGACATCGTGGTGGGCTTCGCGTTCTTCAAGAACAACTGCGGCTTCTACCCCGGCAGCGGCAGCGTGGTGCCGGCGCTGAAGTCGGAGCTGGAGGGCTACACCACGTCGAAGAGCGGCGTTACCTTTCCCCCGGACGAACCGCTCCCGGCGAAGCTGGTGAAGAAGCTGGTGCAGGTGCGGCTCGCGGAGATCGCCGCGAGCGCGAAGAAGCCCGCAGCCGCGAAGAAGTCTCCCGCCAAGGGCTTCCAGGTGGGCGTGGTGCGCACGCTGCCCATGACGGCCCCCGCGCTGTGGAAGTGGCTGACGACCGGGGCGGACGCCTGGCTGGGAGCGGGCGCGACGCTGAAGCCCAAAGCCGGCACGCCCTATTCGGTCCCCAAGCGCCGCGGAGCCCCTTCCGTGAGTGGCGAGGTCCGGTCGGTGATTTCAGGCCGGCGCCTTCGCATGACCTGGCAGCCGGAAGGCTGGACGAAGCCGGCGACGTTGCAGTTCACGGTGACGCCCAAGACGAAGGGCGCCTCCCTGCTCGTGCAGATGGAGAATCTCCCGGACGCGGAGACCCGCGAGGCCATGCGCGAGCGCTGGTCGGACATCCTTGCCCGGGTTGCGTAGAGGCCACCGGGGTGGGGGATTGACGTTGCGTCCACCCACCCTGTACCTCCAAGCCCTCACCGCCGAGACGCCGCCCTGGGGGGCTGGCCGGTGGTGGAAGAGGGGACTCACATGCAGGCCGTGACGAAGTGGGGGGCTCTCCTGGTGGTCCTGTGGTTGGGCCTGGGAGGGTGCTCGGACGCGGGGCGTCCGGGGGCTGGAGTGTCCCAGAAGCAGAGCTCACGCGCCCAGGCGCTCGCGGCGGGGCAGGCCCGGCTCCTGCGCGACATCCACGCGGGAACGGCCGGCACGACCTACGGAAAGAGCGGGGGCGAGGGCCTGCGTGTGGGCCGCACGCTCTTCTATGTCGCATCCGACCTGAGCAACGGGGGCGAGCTCTGGAAGAGCGATGGCACCCCCGAGGGCACGGTCCTGGTGAAGGACATCCGGCCGGGGCCCAACAGTTCGAACCTGGCCTACTTCGTGGAAATGGACGGCATCCTCTACTTCTCCGCCACCGACCACTCCGGCGCCGAGCTGTGGCGCAGTGACGGCACCCCGGAGGGGACCTGGCGGGTCAAGGACATCGCCCCGGGGCCCGACAGCGGCGGGCCGAGCTTCCTCTCCCGCGTGGGCCACCAGCTGTTCTTCATCCGCACAAGCGAACTGTGGAAGAGCGATGGCACCGAGGCGGGCACCGTGCTCGTGCGCTCCTTCGAGGGCTCCATCTATGACACCATCGGGGAACCCACCGTCTCGGGCGGGACGCTCTTCTTCTCCGCGAACGAGCCGGGCTACGGCTGGGAGCTCTGGAAGAGCGACGGCACTCCCGAAGGCACGGTCCTGGTGAAGGACATCCAGCCCGGCGAGGGACATTCCCAGCCCACGAACCTGAGGGATGTGAAAGGGACGCTCTTCTTCACCGCGGATGATGGCGTGCACGGCAACGAGCTGTGGAAGAGCGACGGCACGCCCGGGGGCACGGTGCTCATTACGGACGCGCGCCCCGGGGTCGGTGGCCTGTTCATCTACGATCCAGGGGTCGTGGGCGGGACGTACTACTTCGGGAGCGATGGGCTGAAGGGCGAGGGGGTCGAGCTGTGGAAGAGCGACGGGACGCCCGAGGGCACGGGGCTGCTCAAGGACATCAACGAGTGGGACAACAGCTTCCCTCAGTCCTTCATCGAGCTGAACGGGGTGACCCTCTTCATCGCCGAGGGCAAAGGGATCGGGTACGAGCTGTGGAGGACCGATGGTACGCCCGGGGGCACGGTGCTGGTGAAGGACATCTGGCCCGGGGGGTACTCCTCCTTGTCCTGGTCCTACTTCCGGGTGGTGCTGGACGGGGTCCTCTACTTCGTCGCGAATGACGGCGTGTCCGGCATCGAGCTGTGGCGGACCGATGGCACGTCCGACGGCACCTGGCGGGTGAAGGACATCAACCCGGGCTCCGAGGGAAGCGGACCCAGCAAGATGCTGATGCTGGAGGGCCGCCTTTATTTCTTCGCCTTCGACGCAGCGGTGGGCTCGGAGCTGTGGACGAGTGATGGCACCGAGGCCGGCACCGTACGGCTGACGTACCGGGGCCCCTCGACGGTCGGCTCTACTCCCCAGAGCTTCGCGGACATGGGCGGCACGGTGTTCTTCTCCGCGGATGATGGCGTGCACGGCAACGAGCTGTGGAAGAGCGACGGCACGCCCGAGGGCACGGTGCTGGTCAAGGATGTGTCACCGGGCTCGAATGCCTCGTTGCCGGTGGTGCTCACCCGGGTCGGAGAGACGCTCCTCTTCTTCGCCTACACGCCCGCCACGGGCCATGAGCTGTGGAGGAGCGACGGCTCCGCGGCCGGCACGGTGATGGTGAAGGAGATCCGCCCCGGGACGGAGGGGTGTGAATGCAGCGTGCTCGGGGTCTACCAGGGGATGCTCTATTTCCTGGCCCATGATGGCGTGTCCGGCGTGGACCTCTGGCGCAGCGACGGCACCTCCGAGGGCACGGTGAAGGTGCAGGACTGGCCCTACGGCCTGTCCAGCGGCGTCAACCCCGAGCCGGTCCAGATGGGTGGCGTCCTGTACTTCATCCGTTACACCGCGCTGTGGCGCACGGACGGGACGGACGCGGGGACGTGGATGGTGAAGCAGCTCGCCACGGATACGCGCCGTGATGCCTACCAGCTCACCGCAGTGGGGAACCGGCTCTTCTTCCGCTCGTTCGACTACAGCTACGGCTCCGAGCTGTGGACGAGCGACGGCACGCCCGAGGGGACCGCGCAGTTGAAGGACCTCTGGCCCGGCATCTATGGCTCCAAGCCCTCATCGTTCGTGGGCCTGAACGGAAGGGTCTACTTCGCCGCGAACGACGGCATGTCTGGCAACGAGCTGTGGACGAGCGATGGGACGCCCGAGGGCACGGTGAAGGTGAAGGAGCTGGTGCCGGGTTATGGCGGCACCGGGCCCATGTTGCTGACGCGCGTGGGCGGGACGCTCTACTTCGCCGCCACCGACGCTTCAGGCGCCCCCGTGCTGTGGAAGAGCGATGGCACCGAGGCGGGCACCGTGCGCGTCAAGGGACCCATGCCGGGCCTGCTGGGCACCGGAGACCCGATGTCGTTTCTCGCGCTCGAACCCGAAGGCATGTTGCTGTTCGCCGCCGCGGATGCCGCGTCCGGTGTCGAGGTGTGGAGGACGGACGGGACGGAGGCGGGCACCGTGCGAATCACGGACATTGCGCCGGGGCCAGGCTCTTCGCGCCCGCGCATGTTCACGCGCAGCGGCAACCGCATCTTCCTTTCCGCGAATGACGGCTGGACGGGCTTGGAGCCCTGGCTCATCCCCCTGCGGGCGGTGACCGGCCCCGTACCGCCGACCGTCACCTGCCCCGAGGATGTCACCGCCGAGGCCACCGGTGTCGCGGGCGCGGACGTGAGCCTGCCGGAGGCTCGGGCCTCGGACGACACCGCCCCGCCGCAGGTGACGTACAGCCCCGAGTCGGGCAGCACCTTCCCGCCAGGCGACACCCAGGTGTCGGTCACGGCGCAGGATGAGGAGGGGCTCACGGCCACGTGTACCTTCCATGTGCTCGTCCGCGACACCACCGCGCCCCAGCTGACGTGTCCGGAGGACGTCTCCGTCACCGTCGAGGACGAGGCTGGGAACACCGTGGAGTTTCCTCCCGCCATCGCCGTGGATCTCGTCACGGCCTCGCCCGTCCTGACGTACAGCCGGGCTTCGGGCAGCACCTTTCCGCCCGGGACGACGCCCGTCACCGTCACCGCCGAGGACGCCGCGGGCAACCGCGCCACGTGCGACTTCCAGGTGTCGGTGAACGTGAAGCCGTCCCCCTTCGATGCGGGGACGGAGCCGGACGCAGGGATGGAGTTCGACGCAGGGACGGAGGTGGACGCAGGGACGGAGGTGGACGCAGGGACGGAGCCGGACGCTGGCCCGCAGACGCCGGACGCGGGGACGGAGTCGGACGCGGGGACGAAGCCAGACGCGGGTGTGCCGCCCATCCCGGATCCAGGTGGCACGGGGTGCGGATGCGCGGCGGGCAGTGGTGTGCCCGTGAGCGCTGTCTGGGGGATGCTGGGGCTCCTCGGCGCGATGGCGGCCCGGCGGCGCTCCATCTCCTGAGCGCCATTCGAGTGGTGCGGACCCGGGATGCCCTGGCCCGTTCCGGCCGGGGCCCCCGTGCTCAGGTCGCATGGGAACCCCGGGTTCATCTACAGGCGGAACTCCTTCTCCAGCAGCTCCGCCGCGCGCGCGGCTCCAGCCTCCGCTCGCAGCTCCATCCGAAGGGCCGCGAGCCGGGTCGCGACGGCCGGGTCCTCCGTGAGCTGAAGCAGCGCGGAGCGGAGCGCGTCGGGCGTGGCGTCATCCGTGTCGAGCCGCCTCGCGATACCGAGCGCGACGAGCTGGTCGGCATTGGCGAACTGGTCCGTCGCCTGAGGCACGGCAATCATGGGCACCCCGCAGTACAGGCCTTCCTGCGAGCCGCCCATGCCCGCATGGGTGATGAACGCATCCGCCTGTTCGAGCACCGCCAGCTGTGGCACCCAGCGGTGGACCTCCACGTTGTCTGGGATTGTTCCCAGGTCCTCCAGCGCCACGTGCTTGCCGATCTGCAGCACGACGTGCCAGCCGGGAAGCCCTCCAACGGCAGCGAGGCATGCGCGGTAGAAAGCGGGCTGGCGGGTAAAGGTCGAGCCGAGCGACACCAGCAGCACCTTCCGGGCGCCTGGCGGACGCTGCCACGAGCCCTGTGCCGAGCGATCCCCGAAGCACGGCCCCACGAAGGTAAAGCGCTTGCGGTCCACCCGGTCCGCCTGGGGTTGGAGCGCGCGTGGGATGAGCACCAGCCCGCGCGCAGGCTTCCCGACGAAGAGCATGGCGTCGGTCTCCGCAACGCCGCACTCCTTCAGCCAGGCGGAGTAGCGCTGGTAATGCGCCACGGCGCGCGGCTCGGTGCGCAGCATCTCCACCATTGCGGCCATGTCCTGCTCGTAGCCTTCCCAGGCGACGGAGGAGGGTGAGAGCTGGACCGCGGGAATGCCCCAGTTCTCTCCGAGGATTCGCGCCGTGGAACAGCCGATGTCGTAGAGGAAGAGATCCGGCCGGTCGTGCTCGTAGGCCGCGCGCAGCTGCGGAAGCATGGACATGGCGTCATCCAGGAACATGTCCAGCTGTCCCATCAGGTCGTCGGGCCAGCATGTATCCGGCGCCCCTTCGCGGGGGAGCAGGGAGCGGTAGGGGCGCAGTTCCGCGCCCGTGCGGCTGATGGGCTCGGCGAAGGCCGCGTCGTTGGCGTACGTCACCCGGTGGCCTCGGGACACCAGCTCCCGGATGAGCTCCAGGCTCGGATTGACGTGGCCATGGGCGGGGATGCTGACCATCGCGATGTGGGCACGGCGAGACATGGCACTCTCCTGGCGGAAGTTGGCGAGACGAACCGTCTCGTTTCGAGAAGGTCCGCTGGAAGTGGGTGGATGTCAAGACGAGACGGTCCGTCTCGTTTGCGGTAGGCTGGCGGCCGATGGCTGACCCGAAGACCCCGGAACCGTCCCGCCGCAGTGAGCGCTCCCGCCAGGCCATCCTCACGGCCGCCGTCGAGCTCGTTGGGGAGGTGGGCTATGCGCGTTTGACGGTCGAGGCGATCGCGGCGCGCGCGGGGGTGGGCAAGCAGACCATCTACCGGTGGTGGCCCTCCAAGGGGGCGGTGGTGCTGGACGCCTTCGTGGAGCTGAGCGGCGGCAACCAGCCCGCGGCGCTGCCGGACACGGGCAACCTCAAGTCCGACCTGAGGGCGGTGCTGCGCGCCACGGTGCAAGAGCTCACGGATCCGCGCTTCGACCTGCCCTCGCGGGCGCTCACCGCCGAGTCCCAGTCGGACCCCGCGCTGGCCCAGCAGTTCGTGGAGGCCGTGCTGCGACCCCACTTGAGGGCGGTCCAGGAGCGGCTGCGCTCGGCACAGCAAGCAGGCCAGGTCGCGAAGGGGGTGGACCTGGACGTCGCGGTGGAGCTGCTCGTCGGGCCGCTCTTCCATCGGTGGCTGCTTCGCACCGCGCCCCTCACGAGCGCGTACGCAGACACCGTGGTGGACCTGGTCATCGCCGCGCTGCGGCCCCTGCCCAAGGGACGCTAAGCCATCCGGGGTAAATCTTTGCCTAGGGAGGTAGCATCCACCGCTGCCCTGCAGGAGGGCAGGAGGAGCGGTGGATGAGCCGAAGCGGCAACCACCTCAAAGTGACGGTGCCACAGCGCCGAG
>NZ_RAWF01000099.1:0-32832 GCF_003612075.1 Corallococcus sp. CA041A | reverse complement strand
GTTCATGGGGTTCACCCACGGCGAAGGTTAATTGAACTGGCAGCGGCAGGGGCCCCAATCCCATCACCAACGGCATGCGGTATTTGTCCTCCGCGGCCAGGCGCACACACCACCGGTCCTCGTCCGGAGGCCAGAAGAAGGTGTCATCCACCCCGAAGCCGGCGAAGGGCACCACCGGCACCCCGGCCTGCATGGCCAGCCGGACGAAGCCCAGCGCGCTCTCCCACCGGAGCTGGTAGCGGCCCTGACTGCGTTTGAAGGTCTCCCGCGCGCCGCCCGGATAACAGACGACCAGCTGCCCCTCCTGGAGCGACCGGAGCGCGTTCTCCCGCGTCCCCTCCACCCCGCCCAGCCAGGGCAACACCGTGCGCACGAGGGGAATCTTGAAGAACCCCCGCTCCGCCAGCCCCAACGGATAGCGCCCCGTGGCCCGGTGCAGGAGGTGGAAGAAGGCGGGGGTCTCGTATCCCCAGACACCGTGATTGCCCACGAGCAGCAACGGCCCATGTCTGGGCAAATGTTCAGCTCCCACCAGCCGGGCGCGGTGATAGCGCGCGGACAGGGCGGCGCCGCCCTCCGCGAAACGGAACACGGCTTGCCGGACGCTGGTGAGTGGGTTTTCCACGGTGGAGCCAAGATGCAGCCGCCCTCGCAAGCCGGCACCCTGACACCAGGCGGCCGGGCAGGGGCTCAACCGCCGAAATCACCGGAAAAGGGCATGCACGCCAGCAGGCTGCCTTTCCCGGCGGGGGGATGGGTGCGGTTGTCTGCCCCCGGAGCCGTGCTGATGCTTGGGGGTATGGCCGGCCCATTCGACATCCTCCTGCATCAACATCGCGAGCTGGAGGAGCTGCTGGAGCGGCTGGCTTCGGAGGCGGACGCGGAGGAAATGACTCACGGTCAGGAGGCCCTGGCCCGCCTCCTGCGCCTGCACTCCCGCCTGGAGGAGCGCTGCGTCCATCCGCTGCTGACACGCGTGGAGGGCCGCACCCGCGCCCGCGAAGAGGCCGAGGACCACCTCACCCTGCGCGAGCTGATGGAGGAATTGCAGGAGCTGACGCCTCGCGGCGTCGAGTGGCAGGCGCGCCTTTTCACGCTGGAGGATCAGGTCGTGGCGCATGTGCAGGCCACCGAACATGGGGTGCTCCCCCGCCTGTCCGCGTCTCTAGACGCGGAGGAATTGGAGGAACTGGGACACGACCTCGCACTCACGTACGAGGAACTGCTGGATCGCTCGCAGCACCCCCCGGCCCCGGGTCGTGGAGCGTTGTTGGAACCCCTGCATTGGGATGCGTGAGAAGCGCCTGAAAGCGTCGCCGAGACCCATTTCCCGGGCCTTTCTCGCCTGCTGATACGCAGTGGCGTCACAACTTTTTATCGCTTCCTTCGACAATTGCCTTTCTGGAAGGTATTGGTACTTCGGCGTGCCGGTTCACGCCAAGGCAATGCTCCCCCCTTAAACCGAGGATTGGTCGAAATGTCAGTTGACAAGGCGTTCCGCGAGATGATTCGCAACGAGATTGAAGTGCAGCTCAAGCCCCTGCGCGACGTGGTGTCTCGTCTGGAGTCGGGCACGGCGGACCTGGATGCGCTGCGCAGCGTGGCCGAGCGTCTGGCGCCCCTGGCTCAGGTGGTGGGCCCCCTCTTCGGCGCGAACGCGCCCGCGGCTGGCAAGCCCGGTCGTCGTCCCGTGGGTCGTCCGGCGGGTCGTCCGTCGGTGAGCGCGCCGGTGGCGGCGGCGGGTGGCAAGCGCCGGGGCCGCAAGCCGGCGGTGGCGGAAGGCGGCGCCCGTGAGTGCGCCATCATGGGCTGCGGCAAGCCCAGCCGCACCAAGGGCTACTGCGCGGCGCACTACCAGAAGCTGCGGATGCTGGAGAAGACCAACCGCCGTCCTTCCGCGTGGTCCGACTACGCCAACCCCAACAGCGTGGAGGACATCAAGCTGCCCCGTGGCCGCGCCGCCTCCAAGGCGCTCGCGGAAGCCGCTCAGAAGAACGCTTAAGTTCTTCCGCAGTAGCAGTATCAGTCGCCCCGGCCCGGGCATATAGGTGGACCACGCCCTTCCGTCTGGAAGCACGTGGCAGGATTGACCGCGCGGAGGATGTGCTTGCGCCGCGAGGGGGTTGGTGTGCATGAGTGCCCGGGCCATGAACAAACGCGACCTGGAGCCTGGAATCGTCACGGACCTCGCGGGCCGGACGACTTATGGCGATTACCTGCAGTTGGACCGCCTTTTGTCCGCGCAGGTGCCCCGTTCCCAGCCTCCCCATCACGACGAGTTGTTGTTCATCGTCCAGCACCAGACGAGCGAGCTGTGGATGAAGCTGCTCATCCACGAGCTGTCCGCCTGCATCCGTTACATCCAGGCGGACCGGCTGGAGCCGTCGTTCAAGATCTTCGCGCGCGTCGCGCACATCCAACGGATGCTCTTCGAGCAGTGGAGCGTGCTGGAGACGCTCACGCCCAACGAGTACCTGGAGTTCCGCGACACGCTGGGCCACGCGTCAGGCTTCCAGAGCTTCCAGTACCGGGCGCTGGAGTTCCTTTTGGGCAACAAGGATGACGCGGCGCTGGGGCCCTTCAAGCACGTGCAGGGTGTGCACGCGGAGCTGGACCGCCTGCTGGAGTCGCCGGGCATCTACGACGAATTCCTGCGCCACCTGTCGCGCATGGGCCACGACATTCCCAGAAGCCACGTGGAGCGCGACTGGCGTCAGCCGTATGAGAAGAGCCCCCAGGTGATGGAGGTGTTCCGGCGCATCTACGAGGACACCGAGAAGCACTGGGACGCGTATGAGATGTGCGAGAAGCTGGTGGACACGGAGGAGCGGTTCCAGCTCTGGCGCTACCGGCACATGATGACGGTGATGCGCATCATCGGCTTCAAGCAGGGCACGGGCGGCTCGTCGGGCGTGGGCTTCCTGCGCAAGGCGCTGGACCTGCGCTTCTTCCCGGAGCTGTGGGACGTGCGCACGACGCTGACGCCGCCCGCGAAGCCCCGGGGCGCCTGAGCGCCCCATCCGCCCCGCTCGTGTCCCCGCATGCTCCGCGGACCGGCAGGGGCGGGGTGCCAGCCGGGGCGCGGGCTCCCTAGCTTGGGAGAGGTCAAATCCTCTCAACGCGCGAAGGAGCCACCATGGGTGAGCACGAAAGCCCCCGGAAGGAACCGCAGCTTCCGGAAGACGAACAGAAGAACAAGCGTCAGGCGGGAGACCGCCCCATTCCCACGCCAGGGCATATTGGCAATCTGCCAGATAATGGCGAGGGCCCGGGTGGCATTGGCATCAAGCTGCCCGAGGGCGGCGGCGACTGAGTGAAACATCCGGAAATGTTTCAGGCCCGGGGGCCCTTCCGGGGCTCCCGGCCGCCGGGGTACACGTGTCAGACGGGCATGAGAGTGTCCGGGCATGTCCCTACCTGCTAGGTTGTTCGTCCCAGAGATGACCCGAAAGCCCGCCACCTACGCCGACCTGGAAGCGCTCCCCTCGAATCAGGTGGGGGAGATCGTCAACGGGGAGCTGTACGCGAGCCCCCGGCCCGCGGCGCGGCATTCACTCGCGGCGTCGCATCTGCAAGGAGAGCTCCACGGTCCCTTCGACCGGGGCCGTGGAGGACCAGGGGGGTGGCTCTTCCTGTTCGAACCGGAGCTGCACCTGGGCAAGGACGTCCTGGTCCCCGACATCGCGGGTTGGCGCCGGGAGCGGATGCCCAAGGTGCCCGACGTCGTGGGCATCACGATGGCGCCGGATTGGCTGTGCGAGGTGATGTCCCCGTCGACGTTCCGGTTGGATCGGGCCCGGAAGCTGCCCATCTATGCCCGGGAGGGCGTCAAACACGTCTGGTTGGTGGACCCGCGCGAACACATGCTGGAGGTCTTCCGGCTGGAAGGCAGCCACTACCTGCTACTGGGGGCCTACGGGAACTCGGAGACCGTCCACGCGGAACCATTCGAGGCGCTTCCCCTGGAACTAAGGGTCCTGTGGGAGGACGTCGAGTAGGCTCTGACGCACCATGTCCGCGCCCGCCGGAATGACGCTGCTCTTCGAACAGGCCCACGTCCTCTGCTACCGCACGTTCGACATCGCGGAGGAGATAGACCTGGAGCGCGCGCGCAAGGCGCTCACGGAGGACTCGCGCCGCTTGAAGCTGTCTCGCGAGAACAGCCAGTACATCCAGCTGCCCAACCCGCCCGTCGCCTATGAGCTGGGCCGCAGGCCGCTCGCGCTGCGTGACGGTCCTGTCACGGTGGACGCCACCGCGCGCCTGTTCGACCACGGCGCCGCGTCCATCATCCTGCGCGTCCCCGTCGCTCCCGGCACCACCTGGGAGACGCTCACCCAGGTCGCGGATGAGCTCTATGACAGCCATGCCCTGGAGGACCTGGCGCGGGAGCTGGTGGAGGGCGTGCGCCGGACCATCGCCTCCGCCGTGCAGGGGCCGCACCTCTGGGACCAGAGCGAGAGCTACACCGTCATCTTCGCCGAACGCATCCAGGGCAACCCTTCCGCGGAGGAGCTGTTCCAGCGCGCGGACATCGCTCGGCTCCTGCTGGGAGAGAGCACCGCCGCGCCGCTCGCGCCGCGCGAGCGCGAGGCCGTCACCCAGGTGCGCTTCAGCTACACCGCCCACGACCTGGTCGTCGTCGACTGGAACAGCGCGTTCGTCTACGAGCCGTCCGGCTCGCGCGACATCCCGGACCTGTTGGAGATCGCCAACGCGCAGCTCCTGGAGTTCCGCTACTACGACGAGCGGTTGGACAAGCACATCGCGCGCATCCACGACGAGGTGCAGGCGCGCAAGCCCGGCTGGCTCACGCTGTTCCGCAGCCCGTACCGCAACCTGGCGCGCGAGACGCTGGGCACGCTCGTGGACCTCAACGAGTTCGTGGAGCGGGTGGAGAACAGCCTGAAAATCATCGGCGACTTCTACCTGGCCAAGGTCTACGAGGGCGCCGTGCGCCGCCTGCGCATCCCCGCGTGGCAGGCCTCCGTCACGCGCAAGCAACAGCTGCTCGCGCAGACCTATGGCCTGCTCAAGGGCGAGGTGGACATCGACCGTTCGCACGTCCTGGAAGTCATGATCGTCGCGTTGATCATCCTGGAAATCGTCATGGCCTTCAGCCGCGTGTTCGAGCACTGACGGCGAGCCGGCCAGGAACGCCGCGCGCCGCTCCCGTGGAGCGTCCGAAGGGACGACGGTCCCGTCGGGTGGGGGACGCGGGAAGGGACAAGACGTGGTGAGGGCTTCGCGGCGGCCGGGGTTGCGCTACGCTCCCGCGCTCGGGTGTGTGTGACGGAGGCTTCCGCGTGAGTGCATCGAACCCCCTCTTCGGTGATTTGCTGCTCAAGCTGGGCGTCGTCTCGCCGGGGCAGGTGCAGGAGGCGCTCGCGCTGCAGGCCCTCACCGGACAGCGCGTGGGAGAGGCGCTCATCTCCCTGGGCTACGTGTCACGCGAGCAGATTCAGGACGCATTGGGAGAGGCCCTGGGCTTGAACCACGAGAAGGGGCCCGCGCAGCCGCCCCTGGGCGAGCTGCTGGTGGGGCTCAAGTACGTGACGCTCGCGCAGCTGGATGAGGCGCTGGCTCGGCAGCGGCGCGACGGGCGGCGGCTGGGAGAGATACTGGTCGAGCTGGGCCACTGCACCTACAAGCAGATCTACGAAGCGCTGGGCGTGCAGAACCGCATCGTCGGCAGGCAGGACCTGCCACGTCCCGCGACGGAGGGGCGCCGCCGCGTGGTGGTGGTGGACGACAGCCCCCTGGCGTGCGCGTTCGTGCAGGAGGGGCTGGTGGCCCTGGGCTACGAGGTCCTCTGCTTCCAAGACCCGTACGAGGCGCTGGAGGGCATGGGGCGGCTGCAGGCGGCCATCGTGCTGAGCGACCTGGAGATGCCGGGGCTGGACGGCGTGGAGCTGTGCCGGCGGCTGAAGGAGGGCCCTCGCAGCGCCATCCCCGTCATCATGCTCACCGCCAACGACCGCGAGGCGGAGCGCGTGCGCGGCCTGCGCGCGGGCGCGGACGACTACGTGAACAAGTCCGCGTCCATGGACGAGCTGGCGGCCCGCATCGAGAGCGTGGTGCGCCGCACGGACGAGACGGAGCGCATGCGCAAGCTGTTCGCGCGCTACACGTCCGACGCGGTGGTGGAGGAGATCCTCAAGAGCGCGGACGCGGCGGTGCTCGCCGGCGAGAAGCGCGAGGTGACGGTGCTGTTCGCGGACATCCGCAACTTCACCGGCCTGGCGGAGAGCCTGCCTCCCGAACAGGTGGTGGCGGTGCTCAACCAGGTGCTGGGCCGGCTGTCGGACGCGGTGCTCACCTGCGGCGGCACGCTGGACAAGTTCCTGGGCGACGGGCTGATGGCCGTCTTCGGCGCGCCGGTGGGCCGCCCGGACGACGCGCTCCGGGGCCTGCAGTGCGCGAAGATGATGATGGAGGCCGTGGCGGAGCTGCGCGCCGTGGCGGAGGCCGAGTGGGTGGCCCACGGCCGCGAGGGCCGGCCCCTGGTGCTGGAGCTGGGCGTGGGGTTGAACTCGGGCGTGGTGGTGTCCGGCAACATCGGCGGCGCGATGCGGGCCGAGTACACCTGCATCGGCGACGCGGTGAACGTGGCCGCGCGGCTGTGCGCGCTGGCCGGGCCGGGGGAAATCCTGGTGGGCGAGCGCACGCGCGAGCTGGTGGACGCGAACGAGACCGCCTTCGAGGACCTGCCGCCGGTGCGCTTGAAAGGCAAGCAGCAGCCGGTGCCGCTTTACCGCGCCCTCTGACGCGGTAGGCGGTAGGGTGGATGGGCCATGGCCGCCACTCCCGCCTCGTCCGCCGTCCCCGAGAAGTCCCGCCGCTCCCCGCTGCCCTGGGTGGCGGTGGTGTTCGTGGTGGCGCTCGTCGTGGCCCTGGTGCTCACCGCCTTCCGCCACCGCGACCCCGAGCAGGCCCAGCACATCCACGCCGACTTCACCCTCATCCTGGGCGCGCTGGAGCGCTACCGCGCGGACCACGGGGGGCAGCTGCCGGAGGAGGGGGACCTGGACGCGCTGCTGGTGCCCCGCTACCTCCACGCCGTGCCCCTGGACCCCTGGGGCCGGCCGTACCACTACGCGAGCAGCGCGCAGGGCGTGTTCCTGTCCAGCTTCGGCCGCGAGAACCAGCGCGGCGGCGTGGGCGACAACCAGGACCACACCAACCACGACGGGCACCAGCAGCTCCTGCGCTAGGGAGGGCCCCGCCGCCGGGACGCCCCGCCCTGCCAGGCAGGCAGGCCGGCATGCACGGGCCGCACGTCACCGGGCGTCCGGCGTGCGCATCCTTCGTGGCGAGGGGAGGCTCCAGCGGGCATCGCCTCCTCGGGGGGCCCCGCCATGGCCATCATCTGCGCAACCAACCTGTCCGCCGACGCCGCGCACGCGGCCACCGTCGCGGCGACGCTCGCCGGCCGCCTGGGAGAGCCCCTGCTGCTCCTGGGGGTGGATGACGAAGTGCCTGACGCGGAGGCCCCGGACGCCCTGTCCGCGGCGGAAGGGGGGCTGGCCGCGGAGGCCGCGCGCCTGAGGCCGCTCGCGGGCATGGTGGAGCCGCGCATGCAGCGGGGTGCCTCCGTGGAGACGCTGCTGGGGGACGAGGAGTGCCGCAGCGCCCGGCTGGTGGTGGTGGCCGCGGAGGGCTGGCGCACGTCCCCCTGGCGCAAGACGTCCCTGGCGGAGCGCCTGGCCCGCCACGGCTGCGCCCCGGTGCTGGCGGTGCGCCGGGACACGGCGCTCCTGGACTGGGCCCGCGGCCGGCGCCGGCTGCTGGTGATGGTGGGGGTGGACCCCCGCTCCTCCACGTCCGACGCGGCCATCACCTTCCTGCGGGAGCTGCGGCGCGTGGGCGGGTGTGACGTGCTGGCCGCGTACGTGTGTTCACCGCTGGAGGAGCGCGAGCGGCTGGGCGTCCACACCCCCGTGCACGTGGAGCGGCTGGACGCGCGCGAGCGCACCATGGAGGGGCTGGAGCCGCTGGTGGAGCGCGTGCTCCAGCGCGAGGTGCGCGAGCGCCTGGGGGACCTGGAGGGGGAGGGCCGCGTGGAGGTGGTGCTGGAGCCCGGCTATGGCCGCCCGGCGGACCACCTGCTGCACGTGGCCCATGCGCGCAGCGCGGAGCTGACGGTGGTGGGCATGCACCTGCGCGGCGGGGTGCAGCGGCTGTGGCACGGCTCCGTGTCGGAAGGGGTGCTGCGCCACGCGGAGCGCTCCGTGGCGTGCATCCCTCCCGGAGCGCGCGAACCTCGCCGGCTTCCTCCGCCCCGGAGCGCGCTGGTGCCGGTGGACTTCACCCTCGCCTCCGGACAGGCCATCGCGCAGGCGTGCTCACTGGTGGGGCCGGGCGGCCGCGTGCACCTGCTGCACGTGCACCGGCTCCGGGGCCGCGAGCGGGGCCCCCGGGACTTCCACGGCGTGCTCCCGGAGCCGGACAGCGAGCGGGACCGGGTGCTGAACCGGCTCTGGGCGCAGGTGCCCGGGGACACGGTCGCGCGGGCGGTGCACTGGAGCGTGGAGGGGGTCAGCGGAGACGACGTCGCCATCGCCATCTGCCAGGCCACGGAGCGCGAGGGCGTGGACCTGGTGTGCGTGGGCACGTCCGCCCACCGCGAAGTGGTTCCGGACGTGCTGGAGGAGGCGGTGGCGCGCGAGCTGGTGCTGCGCTGCCGCAGGCCCGTGATGGTGGTGCCTTCCGTTTGACCCGGGAACGGGCGTCCAGTGAGTGGGCTCCTCGCGGAACGGGTCCCTGTTTTTTTCCCACGCGTAAGGGATTGAACAGGCGACCCTGGAGGGCGTTAGACTTTGGGAGGACCCGCTTTCCCAGAAGGGTAGGGCATCCCGTGGCTCTTCGCGGTTATCGAGAAGAGGACCTCGTCTCCAACCGTGCATCGTTGATCATCCACGGAGGTACCGAGGATGAGCGCAGGGCCTGGGCGGAGGAAGCCGCGCGCAACTTCGGCGTCCCGCTCACGGAGGTGCGCCAGGGCTCGGAGCTGGCCGGAGCGCTCCGTCAGCCCAACGGCGTGGTGTTCATCGCGGACGCGGGGAAGCTGCCGCTGGACGCCCAGGGCCTCATCCTGCGCTGCCTCCAGATGCAGGAGGAGCGGCCCAAGGTGGTGGTGGGCGTGTCCGGCACCGCGATGGCCGCCCTCACCCGGGGCACGCTGCGCGAGGACCTGCACTACCGGCTGAATCAGGCGCAGGTGGACCTGCAGACGGATGGCCTGAGGGACGCGCTCAAGCGCCGCTGGGCGCAGCAGGCGGAGCAGCTGGCCGTGCGCGCCGCGGCGCTGAAGGCCGCCGAGGAGAAGGAGCGCGCCGCCGCGGTGGCCCGCCGCCCGGGCTCCGTCACCCGCATCCTGCCCAAGCGCAAGGCCCAGGCCACCGTGCGCAAGGGCGCGCCCCGCAACGCGGTCCGCTGAAACCCGGGGGTTTCCAGAGGGAGCGGGGAGCCGTCCGGGGCGGGGAATGGGTACTACTGGAAAGATGGGCTAGAGTTGTTCCCAGCCGTCTTTCCTCTCCTCTCCGGAGCGAAACCGCAATGTCCCAGCAAGCCCCTGGCAAGAAGCGTGGTCTGTCCCGTCCCGTGGAAGTCGTTCGCGCGGAGCTCCTCAAGGATCCCGAGACGAAGCGCATCGCGGATGCCGTGGGCATGAAGCTGGAGGACTACGTCGAGCTGGTGCTCGAGTACGCGCAGGACAAGGACAAGGAGCCCATGCTCAACGTCGTGTCCGACGAGGAGCTGAAGGCGAACGGCTTCCCCGTACACACGGTGGAGGAGGTCGGTGAGTTCCTGGTCGCGGGCGCCAAGGGTGAGCTGCCCGGTCAGGGCAACCCCTTCGCCAAGTCCGAGTTCGAGGCCAGCAAGGGCGGCACCGCCGGCAAGCCGAGCCTGAACCCCGCGGCCGAGGGCGCCCCCCAGACGCCGCAGGACGAGGCGAAGCGCCAGGAGCTGCTGGAGCAGATGAAGAAGGGCGGCGGCGGAACCCGCGGCTGAGGTCGCCCGGAATCCCCGTGAAATAGATCGGAAAATGGGGAGGAAACATTTTCCTCCCCCCTCCGAGAATCCTTTTGAAGCTTCACTGCGGCACACACTCTCCAAACCAGATTCAGTAGGGGGTTTCACCATGGGCGGCATCGGCAAGGTTGTCAGCAGCGTCGCGAAGACGGTCTCCAACATCGCTGGCGGCGTCGCGAACATCGCGGGCAAGGCGCTGAACTTCGTGCAGAACCCCATGGGCGCCATCACCGGCGGCCTGAAGGGTCTCGCCGGCGGCCTCCTGGACAAGCTCCCGTTCGGCCTGGGCAAGCTGGCGAAGCCGTTCGTGGACAAGTTCATCGACTCCGGCGCGTCCCTGCTCGCCAAGGGCCCCCTGGCCGGTCTGTCCCAGCTGACCAAGTTCGCCCCCACCGTGAAGTCCATCGCGGACATCGCGACCACCGTGAAGCAGGGCGCGGACCAGGTCGGCGCGCTGGCCTCCCAGCCCGCGCAGCAGAACGTGCAGAACCTGTTCGCCCACGCGCAGGCTGCGCTGACCAACTGAGTTCCCCGCTGAAGCTGGCGTGACTCATGCACGAAGGCCGGTACTCACCGCGAGGTGGGGGCCGGCCTTTCGGCTTTGCGGGCCAACGCCGCGCGAGGCACGAGGGTCGGTCCTCCGTCCGTCATGGGCGGGGCGCCGGCCCTTCGGTTTTGAAGGCTCCCGTTGCGGCTCCGTGACGGCTCCGATGTCGGCTCCGTTGCGGGCTCGGGCCCGAGTGAGATGTGACCCAGCATGGCGCACCCGGAGTATGGGCGCGATCAGGAAGCGGCGCGGCTCAGCCTTCTTCGCGGGTGATGCGGAAGGCGTCGGTCTCCAGCTTCTGGGTCGCCTCGGGGTCCGCGCTGTCGTAGTAGCCGCGAATCTCTCCGGTGCCGTCCACCAGCACGAAGTGGGTGCCGTGGAAGATGGAGAGCAGGTCGTCCTCGGGGGCGCCGGCCTCGCGGCCCATGCTGATCTTGAAGCCCTGGACGATGGTGTCCTTGAGGGTGGCGTAGTCGCCGGTGAGGAAGTTCCAGCGGGTGAAGTCCGCCTGGTACTTCTTCCCGTACTCGGCCAGCCGCTCCGGGGTGTCGTAGGCCGGATCCACGGAGAAGGACACCAGCTGGAGATCCGTCCCCAGCTTCGAGGTGTGCTCCTGCACGCGCGCCATCTTCTGCGTGAAGACGGGGCAGACGGTGGGGCAGCGGGTGAAGATGAAGTTGGCGATGAACGGGTGGCCGCGGAGCTGCTTCAACCCGAAGGGCTGTCCGTCCTGCCGCGTGAAGGTGAAGTCCGGCAGCGCGCCCAGGCGGGGCGGCGGCTGGGAACGGCCCTGCACCAGGTCGTGGACCGCCACCCCCATGAAGCCGAGCGACGCCACGGCGATGCCCGCCCAGACCCAGGAGCGGCGGACGGGACGGGAGCGGGGTGCGGCGGACGGGGAGGGCGATTCGACGGACATGCGTCGGCACGTACGGCATCAGCGGGGGGCGCACAAGCGCCGGGCCTGACGGGGTAGGGGCTGGCCGCATGCGAGGCATGAGGGAGAGTGGCCGCTTCGCGGCGGGCAGGGTGCGCCTTGAGGGGACGTTGGGTGCGTGCTAGCCCGGAGGTCGTGGCCCATGCCCTCTTCCAGCCCCCGGGTGGACGCACTTCGCCGGGCAGGTGGGGAGGCTTCCGGTCGCTGGCGGGGTCCGGGCCGTGGCTCGGACTCGTCGGAGGGCTGGTGCCGGCGGCGGTGTTGGCGTGCCCCTCGTGCACGGCCCGTGCGCCGGAGTCCCCGGGTGGGGCGGGCGAGCTGTTGCTGGCGCTGATGCTGGTGCCCTTCGCGCTGGTGGGCGTGGGGCTCTGGGCGGCCTGGCGGGCGGGGCGAGATGCGCCAGGAGCAGAGCGGGCTTCGGCCCCCGTGGAACAGGAGCATCCGTGATGGCGGAGTCCCCGGCGTTATCCCCGTCGTCCCCCAGCGACGTCGCGCCGCCGGATGCGCAGGCGCCCCTGGCGGTGCCGCCCGCGCGTGGTGCCTGGAGCCTGGCGCCGCCGGAGAACGCGAGCGCGACGGGCGACCGCATCGACGCGCTGCTGGCCACGAGCCATGGCTTCGACATGGCGCTGGCGGCGGTGATGCTCGGGTGGATGTTGCTGGCGGTGGTGCGTTTTCGGGGTGCCCGGAAGGTGGCGCCGGACGGAGGCACGCGTCGCTCGCGGGCGTGGGTGCTGGGGCTGGCCCTGGGCGTGTTCGGCGTGGTGGACGGGACGCTGTTCCTGGGCTCCCAGGGCTACCTGAACGACGTGCTCTGGAACTTCCGCGTCCCCACGGAGGATCCGCGCACGGTGCGCGTCCAGATCAACGCGCACCAGTGGTCGTGGGAGGCGCGGTACGCGGGCGCGGACGGGGCGTTCGGCACGAAGGACGACGTGGTGACGTGGAACGACCTGCGCGTGCCGGCGGACGTGCCCGTCTGGGTGCAGCTGGTCTCCACGGACGTGGTGCACGGGTTCTCGCTGCCCGCTTTCCGAGTGAAGCTGGACGCCATTCCGGGCCGCGTGAACCAGACGTGGTTCCAGGCTGCTCGCGAGGGCTCGTGGGAGGTGGCCTGCTACCAGCACTGCGGCACCAGCCACTACCGGATGCGCGGGATGCTGACGGCGCTGTCCCCGGAGGCGTACGCGGCGTGGCTGCGCGAGGCGAGCCTCAAGGCGGTGCAGGGCTACGACCCGGATGACACCGCGGCCCACTGGGGCTGGGTGTGGAGGACGCCATGAAGGCGGGGGCGCTGCTGAAGTCGCTCTGGACGACGGACCCGCAGCGCGTGGCGCGGCAGTACCTGTGGGGCGGGTTCCTGTTCCTGCTGGTGGGCGGCCTGCTGGCCATGCTCATCCGCTTCCAGTGGGCGTGGCCCGGGCAGCCGGTGCCGGGGCTCGCGTGGGTGCTGCCCGAGTCGAAGGGCGCGCTCACTCCGCCCACGTACACGGCCGTGTTCACGATGCACGGCCTGTTGATGATCTTCTTCGCGGTGACGCCGCTGCTCTTCGGCGCGCTGGGGCACTTCGTGCTGCCGCTGGCCATTGGCTCCAAGCAGATGGCGTTCCCCCGGCTGTCGCCGCTCGGCTTCTGGGCCTACGCGGTGGGCGGCGCGCTGATGCTGGTGTCGTTCGTGGTGCGGCTGGGGCCGGCGAGCGCGGGGTGGACGTCGTATCCGCCGCTGGCGACGCCCGCGTTCACGCCGGGGCTGGGGCAGACGCTGGTGACGGTGGCGGTGCTGTGCGTGGGCGTGTCCGCGTTCCTGTACGGGCTCAACTTCGTCGTCACGGTGGTGCGCTGCCGGGCGCCGGGGATGACGTGGGGCCGGATGCCGCTGGTGGTGTGGGGGCTGTTCTACGGCGCGGTGCTCAACGTGCTGTTCGTGCCGGTGCTGGCGGCGGCCACGGTGCTGCTGTTGTTGGACCGGGTGGCGGGCACGCAGTTCTTCATCGCGGGCGCGGCGGCGGTGGGCGGGGGCGGCGACCCGCTGGTGTACCAGCACCTGTTCTGGCTGTTCGGCCACCCGGAGGTCTACATCCTCATCCTGCCCGCGTGGGGCATGGTGGGGGACTTCGTGGCGTTCTTCAGCCGCAAGCCCGCGCACGGCTACCGGATGACGGCGGGGGCCATGGGCGTGGTGACGGCGCTGAGCGGCGCGGTGTACGCGCACCACCTGTTCACCAGCGGGATGGCGCCGGTGCTGGGGCGCACGTTCATGGTGTTGACGCTGCTCATCTCGCTGCCGGCGCAGGTGATGTTCCTCAACTGGCTGATGACGCTGTGGCGGGGCAGCGTGCGGCTCACGTCTCCGATGCTCGCGGCCCTGGCGACGATGATTGTCTTCGGCCTGGGCGGCATCACGGGGCTGGCGCTGGGCGCGGTAGCGACGGACGTGCCGCTGCACGGGACGATGTGGGTGGTGGGGCACTTCCACCTGACGATGGGCGCGGCCAGCTTCCTCGCGGTGTTCGCGGGGCTCTACTTCTGGTTCCCCCGCATGTACGGGCGCACGTTGGACGAGCGCATGGCCAAGGTGCACGTGCTCCTCAGCGCGGTGCTGTTCATCGCCGTCTTCGGTGGCCAGCTGGTGGCGGGCTACGCGGGGCAGCTGCGGAGGCTCTACGACCCGTACCAGTACACGTTCCTCGCGCACCTGCTCACGTTGAACCGGTGGACCAGCTGGGCCGCGTTCGCGCTGGGCGCGGTGCAGCTGGTGTTCGTGGTGAACCTGGTGCGGACGCTCAAGTGGGGCCGGGCCGCGGAGCCGAACCCGTGGCGGGTGGGCACGCTGGAGTGGATGGACGCGGGTCCTGGCGCCGTGGTGCTGCGCGGGCCGCATGCGCTGTCGCAACCGGAAGTGCAGGAGCAACTGGGTCGCGATTGGATTGGTCAGGCGGAGCCGCTGCCCTCGGGTGTACCCGTGGCGGAGCCGGTGGCGACGCCTGTGCCCGGGGTGGAGGGCGCCGTCTAGCGGTGCTCCCAGAGGTCCACGCCGCCGCCGTCACCCGCGGGGAAGCGGCGGACGAAGCGCTGCTTGAACCAGGGGCGGCTCTGCGGCGTGAGCTGCCACTCTCCCCGCCAGCCGAGGACGACGAAGCGACAGGAGCCCAGCATGATGCGCAGGGCCTGCTGGGCCTCATCGGCGGAGAGGGCCTCGTCGGTGGTCTCGAAGCGGTCGCCGGAGCTCATGGCGTCCTGGAGCATGGTGGCGTAGCCGTCCACGATGGGCGTGGCGCCCGAGGGGAGCCGGCCCGCCGCGAGCGCCCAGCCTGGCTCGAAGGAGAAGAGGCACGCATCGGGCGGCACGTCGGCGCGGATGTGCTTCGCGAGCGCCACCACGTCCGGGGCCTGCAGTTGGGCGCTCTGGTAGACGTGCCGCGCGCCGGGGACGAACGCGGCGGCGAGCAGCAGCGCGGCCACGGCGCGTGAGGCCGTGCGGCCCCAGCGGGTGCAGAAGGCGTGGAGCACGGAAGCGCCCAGGCCCGCGAGCACGGCCTCCGAAGCGGCGAGGTGCGCGTTGTACTGGTTCCAGTAGGTCCGTGACGCGAGGAACAGGACCACGCTGAGGACGAACGTGCAGGCGAAGAAGCGCGCGGCGGGGCGGTGCTCCGGAGCGGCACGGAAGGCGCGCACGCACGCGGTGCCCAGGCCCACGAGGGCGAGGAGGACTCCGCCCCAACGGCGCTCATGGAAGATCTCTCGCAGGCGGAGCCAGCGGTCCAGTTCACCGTCCGGCGGGCGCGCGGCCTGGAAGGTGATGACGTCGCGGATGAACTCGGAAGGGGCGAGCGCGGCCAGGGGGCCCACGACGACGGCGAAGGTGGCGAACGCGACGAGCACGGGCAGGAGTGCGTGACGCCAGGACTCCTTCCCCGGGCGTGAGAGCAGCGCGGCGATGAGCCACAGTCCTCCCGGAAGCTTCACGGAGATGGCGAGGCCCAGGAGCACGCCCGCGCCGATGCGGCGTGCTCGGGAGTGGGTGCCGGAGGTGAGCCAGAGGTTCGCGAAGCCCAGGCACAGGACGTTGAGCAGGGGCTCGAGGAAGGTGCCGCGCTCGACGATGGCGGCCTCCGGATACGCGGCATAGGCGAGCGCGGCCACGCAGCCCGCGAGCGGACCCCAGGCGCGCCAGGCGACCCGGCCGGCGAGGAACACGCACAGCGCGCCCACGACGGCGGCGAGGTAGCGGGTGATGCCGTAGGCGGTGGCAGCGTCGAGTCCCAGCGTGAGCGCGGCGCCAGGAGCCCAGAGCAGGAGGCTTCCGGGCGGGTGCACGAAGATGAAGTCGCGGTAGGGCAGGTCCCCGCGCAGCAGGAGCGACGCGGCGGAGAAGTACACGCCCTCGTCGTAGTCCATGGGGTAGCCCATGGCGCCGGAGCGATGGAAGAACGCCAGCGCGCGCAGCACCCAGGCGCCCAGCGCCACGATGATCAACGGCCAGACGTCCAGGCCCCTCGAGGCGCGAGGAGGGACGGACGGGGACGGCGCTGCGAGCGGAGTGGGCGCGGGTTCCATCGGGGCAGCGCGGCAGGCTACTACCGGCGGGCCTGGACGCACGCGGGGTTCTTGCATCGGGGGCGCACGAGCGAGCCCGGGACGTATCGCATCCCGGAGATGCGGACCGTCAGCGCCGGGTTTCCATTCCACGCTGCCTTGAGGCGCGTGGGCCCCGCTTGAGCTGGCTTGGTACGTGGGCAATCCCGGAGGCGCGTGGCCGTTGGCGCCGGGTTTCCATGCCACGCAGCCTGGACGCCCGTGGGCACTGCCCGGACTGGCCGCGTGCGTTGCGCCGCGTCTCACGCGATTGCCCGTTCCGGTTCACGGGTGTGATGCGTGGAGGTGATTCAGCCGATGGGCGCCGCTCCGAGGGACGGGGGGCCGCCCGGCTTCCTGGTGCTTTCCGCCGGGCCCAGGCATGCGAGAGTCCAGTCCCGTGAGCACGAACGACCCCGCCGGGACGCTGGCCTCCACGTCCCTCCAGCGCGACGAAGCGAACCTCTGGTTCGGGATCGTCATCGCGCACGGCGCGGCGGCGATGCTCTTCTGCGCGATGGCCTTCTCCGCGGGCTTCTACCGGCTGCGCGGCTTCTGGCCTCCCGTGTCCGCGCGCCCTGGAGCGCTCGTTCCCGCGCTGGCCGGTGGGCTCCTCGTCATCGGGGTCGTGCTGCTGTACGTCGCGCTCCGACGACCAGGCCGGCTCACGTTGGCGGGCGTGCTCGGCGCCGGGGCGGGGTTCCTCGCGACGCAGGCGGCCTGGCTGCACGTGCTGTTCTGGTACCGGGACCTGCGCGTCCCCGACAGCGGCGTCTTCGCCTCGGCGCTGTATGGCCTGTCCGCGGTGCAGGCCGCGCACCTGGCGGTCGTGCTCGTGGGATTGCTGCGTGCGGGACTTCGCGTGCTGCGCGGACAGGACGCCAGCGCTCCGTTGCGGCGCGCCCTGCCCGGCTGGTGGTGTTCGACGGTGATGTACGGCGTCCTCTTCGCGGTGGTGTACCTCCCATGAAGCCCACTTCCTGCTCCACTCGTCGGTCGTTTCGTGTGCTCGCCGTGCTCGCGTTGGGGGCGCTCGCTCCCGCGTGCCGCAAGGAGACGCCCACCTTCGAGCCCCTGAAGCTCGCGGACGGCACCGTCATCCCCGCCGCGACGCTGGCTCGCGGATATGACGTCTACACGCACTACTGCGCGTCCTGTCACGGCGAGAAGGGCGACGGTCAGGGCCCCGCGGGCTCCGGGATGCGGCCTCCGCCGCGCAACTTCCACCAGGGCCTATACAAGTTCGGAGGCGTGGCGGCGGGCGAACTGCCCACCGACGACGCGCTGAAGCGCACGCTGAGACGGGGCCTGCACGGCACGCCGATGTTCGCGTGGGACGTGCCCCCGGCGGACGTGGACGCCGTGGTGCAGTACCTCAAGACCTTCAGTCCGCGCTGGAAGCAGGAGTCCCCAGGCGCGGCCCTCGCCCTGTCCGACGACCCGTGGAAGGGCCGCGCAGCCGAGGCCGTGGCGCGCGGCCGCACCGTCTACCACGTGGCCGGCAAGGGCAACGCGGGCTGCGCCAGCTGCCACGTCGCGTACCTGCCCCGAGCGGAGCTCGCCGCGCTCACGGAGAGCGTCACCGGCCGCAAGGTGAACCTGGCGAACGCGGATCCGTACACGGCGCTGCAGCGGGATTCGGACTACTCGCTCACCGTGGACGCGAAGGGCGAGGCCACGCAGTTCGCCAAGGTGCTGCCGCCGGACTTCCTCTTCCATCGCCTGCGCACCGTGTGGCCGCAGGACACCCGCGTGGAGGGCCAGCCGTACACCGCGCAGGCCCAGCGCGAGGACCTCTACCGCGTGATGGCCGCGGGCGTCGGCGGTGCGGCGATGCCGTCGTGGAAGGGCGCCATCCCGGAGGAGAACCTCTGGGCGCTCGCGTACTACGTGCAGAGCCTCATCGTGATGCACGACACCGGCGCCGCCCGCGACCTTCAGCAACGGTTGCGTGACTCGAAGGCACAGGAATAACGGATAGATGCAGCAACCTGAAAAGTGGGTCTTCCTGGGAAACTAATTCCCAGGCGTCGCGAAAATCCGGGCACTGATTCCCTCTTTTCCCGGAGTTCCATTCGTGACGACCTATTCCGTTCGCAGCGGCGACACGTTGAGCGGGCTCGCGCAGCGCTTCAGCACGTCGGTGTCTTCGCTCCAGAAGACGAACCACATCGCGAACGCGAACCTCATCCGCGTGGGCCAGAGGTTGACGGTCCCGGACGGGTTCCAGGCGGCGCCGTCGAAGGCGGGCAGCTACACGGTGCGCAGCGGGGACACGCTGAGCGGCATCGCGGGGCGGCACGGCACGACGGTGGGGGCGCTGGCGAAGGCGAACCACATCGCGAACCCGAACAAGATTTACGTGGGTCAGCGGCTGACGATTCCGGGTGCGGGTGGGGGCGCGGCGCCGGTGACGTCGAAGCCGCCGCCGTCGTCCGGAGGCGCTTCGTACACGGTGCGCAGCGGGGACACGCTGAGCGGCATCGCGGGCCGGTACGGCACGACGGTGGGGGCGTTGCAGCAGGCGAACCACATCGCGGATCCGAACAAGATCCAGGTGGGCCAGAAGCTGACGATTCCGGGCCGCACGGGTGGCTCGGGCGGGACGTCGAAGCCGCCTCCGTCGACGGGGGGCGTGGGTGGGACGCCGGGCACGTCGAGTGGGAAGGGCGGGGTGACGGTGGCGCAGCTGCGGCGGATCATGCCGAACCTGTCGCAGGCGAAGGCGGAGCAGTACCTGCCGCACCTGAACAAGGCGATGGCGGAGGCGAACATCAACACGCCTCGGCGCAAGGAGATGTTCCTGGCGCAGCTGGCGCATGAGAGCGGCGAGCTGCGCTACATGGAGGAGATCGCCTCTGGCGCCGCGTACGAGGGCCGTAAGGACCTGGGCAACACGCAGCCTGGGGACGGCAAGCGCTACAAGGGCCGGGGACCCATCCAGCTGACGGGCCGCGCGAACTACCGTGCGGCGGGCAGGGCGTTGGGAATCGACCTGGAAGGGCACCCGGAGCGCGCGAAGGATCCGGATGTCGCGTTCCGCATCGCGGGTTGGTACTGGCAGTCGCGCAACCTGAACAGCTACGCGGACGCGGGCAACTTCCGCGAGGTCACCCGCCGCATCAACGGCGGCTACAACGGCCTCGCGAGCCGCGAGATGTACTACCGCCGCGCGCAGGACGTGCTGGGCTGAGCCCGTCTGGGGAGTGGGACCCGGGTCTCACGCCCGGGCGCTCGGATGCGAAAGGGTGCCTGTGATTCCGGGCACCTGACCGTGGCGCACTGGCTGCACAGGGCACGGGCTCCTCCTTCCTCGGAGCGAGCCTGATGTCCCGAATCGATGCGCCCGGTAGCAGTCCCCTGTCCCCCGAACCCACGCTTCCTGAACCTGATGCACCCGCGCCGGAACTCCGCGTGGGCACGACCGCGTCCCGCAGGACCTCTGTCAGTGAAAGCAGTGCGTCCTCGCCCTCGCGCAATGAGCTGCGGCCCTATGACGGCCCCTCCGTTGCTCCTTCCTCGCCTCGTCCCTCCACGCTTGCGGATGGCCCCGCTGTGTCCGCGCGCGAGCTCGCGGCGATGGGCGGCCGGCTGCGTTCCCCCTCCGTTCCCGTCCCCGAGGACGTCTATGCCTCGCTCCGCTCGCACCTGACGCGCAGCCTGTCGAACCCCTTCCTCACCGACAGCGATGTGAAGGCCACGCATGATGCGCTCGGCTCCGTGCCTCGCGATGCGTACCGCGCCACGTTGGACCGCATGGACCGTGACGGGCTGCTCTCCACCTACGTGTCCCGGATGGAGGCTCCGTCGCGCCAGGCCTTCCTCGAACAGGCTGCATCCAACGGCGTCCTCTCGCGGCGCCCGGGCGGGGTGGAAGGACCGCTCGGCATGCCTGGACGACCGGAGACCTTCGTCAATGATCCGAAGCTCCCTGCTGCCCTTCGCGACGCCGTGAACGCTCACGCCACCGACTCCGGCCGCGCCGCTGTCGTCGCCTACGACGCCTACCTGCAACGCTACGGCGACGCCGTGGCCCAGGCCGGCAGCCTCCAGGCCCTTCGCGTGCTCGGACCTCCTCAGTCGCTGGACCTGCGTGAGACGTCGCTCGGCCTCTCCTGGTCCGACCCCCAGCGCGAACGCTACGAGTCCGAATGGAAGGCCGGCCTGGGACGCCCCCGACACTCGCTCGTCCAGGCCTACGAGACCGTCACCGCCCGCGCACAGGTCCTCTCCGGAGAACGTCCCGCCGGTGCCTTCGTCTCCGCCGAGGCGAGCGCGTCCCACGAGATGATCCAATTCAAACGCACAGCCCATGCCTCCGCGCGCGGCACCACCGACGTCCAGACGCAGGCGGGCATCGCCTCGAAGGCCGGTCCCCTGGGCCTGGAGGTGATGATGGACGCTCACGGCAAGACGGAGGCCCAGCTCCAGGTGGATCTGGGCCTCGCCAGTGTGAGCCGCGACTCGGAGGGCAAGGTGGAGCTGTCCCTGGGCGCGGGCCCTCATGCTCGCGCCCACGCGGCTCTCAACCCTCGCACCGCGGAGTTCGGTGGCGGCGTCTCCTTCGAAGTCTCCGACAAGTCCGGCCAGAGCCGCGCTGGCCTCAAGCTGGGCTACGGCCTGCGCGGCCTCACCCCCGAGCGTGCCTCCCAGGCTGTCCGCAATGATGTCCCCGGCCTCTTCAGTCGCCCCAAGGACCTGGACCCCGGCGTCTCCTGGGAGGCCCTGCCCTCGGAGCGCCGGGCCCTCTATGAACGGCAGGGCTGGACGCGCGAGGAGTGGGGCCAGGACTCGCGGCGCTGATCCACCTCGGGCGGTGCGCTCACGGAGAAGGCGCGCGCTTCGTCGGCGCCTCCTCCTCGGCTTCCGGGCGCAGGGAGATGGCGGTCCACAGCGCGAGGTGCCACGGGACGAAGATCAGGGCCACGCCATACGTGAACACGGCCAACGGGAGGGCGACCAGGATCCACAACACCGCTGCCGCCCACAGCACCACCGAGGCGATGGACTGCATGTCCCTCGACCGGGAGTGGTGGCCCATCAGGGAGAGCACGGTGAAGATCCAGAGGACCGAGCCGATGCCGAACGACACCTCGGCCGCCGCCGGCATCCGGAAGTACTGGAGGAGGAACCACACCGTCACCATGGCCGCTGACTGGTACAGCGCACTCGCCACCGCCAGGGTGACGTTGCCCGCGGTCAGCCCTGGCTCCCTGCCGTCCGCGCCCTTCGTCTCCAGCAGGTCGGGCGGCAGCTCCATCGCGTACGGATAGCCCATGGCGAGCAGGGACTCCTTCGCCGCGGCCCGCACCTTCATCCCGCCCGAACCCGTGTAGTCCCCCACCGGGTTGGCGCGGTCCAGGAGCCCCAGCAGCAGATCCGCCCGCTCCCGCGGCGGTTCGTCCGGCGCGGGCGGACGGCCCAGGCCCACGATGAGCGCGTCGATGTCCGCGCGCACCATCCCCGGCGAGCGCACCTCCTCCAGCAGAAACGTCAGCGGCGGGAACGACTCCGCCGCGATGGACTCGGGAACGTCGGCGGGCGCCTCGTCGACGGAGGAGGGCAACGGCTCGGAACGGAGGGCTTCCTGGGACATGGGTGCTCCTGGAGGACAGTCATCCTCCGGCGCAAGCCCGCGAGCAAGAGGGGCGCCCCCCACCCTCGGGTACCACGAGGAGACAGTGTCCGTGGAGCCGCCTCCGGCCCCTTCAGCGCAGGAACTTCTCCACCACCACCACGTCGTGCCACGCGCCGTCCACCCGTGCGTGCTTCTCGTGCGTGCCCACCGTGGTGAACCTCAGGCGTTCGAACAGCTTCAGGGTGTGCGACTGGTTCGCGAGGACGCAGGTGGTGAGCTTGTGGAAGCCCGCTCCTTCCGCGGCCTTCAGCAGCGCCTTCAGCAGCAGCTCGTCCACGCCCATGCCCCGGACGTCCTTCGCCACGAAGAGGCTGAAGTCCGCGATGTCCGCGTAGCACTCGCGCGAGCTGTGGGCGCGCGTGGCGGCACACCCGACGACGCGCCCGTTCTCCTCCGCCACCAGCACCGGGTGCCGTCCGTCCTCCTCGCCTTCGGACGGCGCCTCGAAGGTCGTGGGACGCCGCGAGAGCGCCGCATCCTGGAGGTCCGCGATGGCGTCCCGGTCCTCGGGCGTGGCGGGCCGCACGGTGGGCGGGGGCGGGCTCCCGCGCGGTGGCACCGGGGCCTCCAGCGGCGGCGGCGCCAGCATGACCATCAGGATGGCGCACCCCAGCGCCAGGTGCCACGGCATCAGGAGCGCCGTGACGAACTCCCCCTGGAACAGGGCCACCACGGCCAGCAACGCCCAGACCACCGCCTGGAGCAGGAACCACGCCGACGCGTCGGCCTGCCGCTTCAGGTTGCCCCTCGTGAGGCCCCACAGCGACACCAGCGAGGGGAACAACACCAGGAAGGCCACGGTGCCGTAGCCCTTGGAGAACAGCGCCCCGAAGTCCCACGGCGTCACGTTCGCGAGCGGCATCGCCCGGCGCAGCTGGTACAGCGCGCACAGCGCCACGAAGGCGGCGCTGCGCCAGCTGGGCGGTGAAGGCTCCACGGCCGCGGGAGCCGGGGCGTCGGACGCTGCCTCGCCCTCAGCCGTCGCTGTCACGGGAGGAACCAGGCCCAGCAGGGCCGCCTCGGCCTCCTGCCAGGACTGTTTCCTGGGGGCGTCGGCCGACGGCTTGGGGCGGTGGGCTTCCTGGGACATGACAGCGTCCGTCTTCCATCACCGGGCCACCCGGGAGCAAGGGGGTGGGGCCTCCGTCTGGAGGACGAGGGAGCGGCCGCCGACGGCAGGTCACCTCTCCCTCGCGTGCGCACCCTTCCCGGGCACACCCCTGATTTCTCTTTCGCGACGAGCGAGGACACCCGATGCCGATGGAACGAGCGCAGCGGTTCGTGGACGCACTGTTGAAACTGGAGGAGCACGGCGACATCGAGCCGATGGTCGCCCTCTTCGCCGACGATGCGCAGGTGAGCAACGTCGCTTCACCTCACGTCTTCTCCGGCATCGACGGCGCCCGCCGCTTCTGGACCGAGTACAAGGCCACCCTCGGACAGGTGAAGTCCACCTTCCGCAACATGATCGAATCCGGCGACCGCGTGGCCCTCGAATGGGAGACGCAGGGCACGGCGCGCAAAGGGGCCGCCGTCGCCTACGAGGGCGTCTCCATCCTCGAGTGGGACGGCGACCGGGTCCGCCGCTTCTTCGCGTACTTCGACCCGCACGCCCTGGGCCAGGAGCTCGCGCACGGCACCGCGCCACGCTCGGAGGTGCCCTCGACGACACCGGCCTGACACAGACGCAACTTCCGGCGGTCCCTGGGGTTTCTTATGGCTTCGGCCATCAGGGACATGCCGGCATCGCAAGGTTCACCCGGACCCTGTGTGCACTTCCGTGCACCCGAACCGCGAGCCGGGGTAGCCTGGAAAGACATGGCCCCCCCTTTTTTCGACGGGCCGCGTCGTCCCCCGGGAACCCCATGATGACCCGCGTCATTTCCCCCCTCCTGGCCGTCATGCTCCTGGCGGCCTCCCCCGCCGGTGCGGCCCTCGCGCCGGACGCCCCCGTGATGGTCGCCGCGGCGAAGCGCAAACCCGCGAAGCGCCAGCCCACGCCGGTACCGCCTCCCCCGCAGGAAGCCGCGCCCGCGGCGCCGGTGACGCCGGACGTCACGCCGCCCGTGTCCGCCACGCCGGAGTCCGGTTCGACGGGCTCCGCCGCGCCGCAGGACTCCAGCGCCACGCCGTCGTCCGAGCCCAGCCTGGACTTCGACCTGCTCACGCCGGAAGCGGAGGCGTCCGCGGGCCTGCTGGACCCGAACCTGCAGAAGGACCTGGAGACGCGCCGCACCATGCTCAAGCTGCACCAGGGCCTGGGCCTGGCCATGGCGGGCGGCCTCACCGCGGCCACCGTGCTGGGGCAGATCCAGTTCAGCCGTTCATTCACCGACGGCGGCGGGGATAATCGCTCGCTGCTCGCCTGGCACCGGGGCGTCGTCATCGGCACGTCGCTGCTGTTCGCCACCGTGGGCACGCTGGGCATCCTGGCGCCGGATCCGGTGGAGCGTCCGTTCCAGTGGGACACGGTGACGTTCCACAAGATCTTCATGAGCCTGGCCACCGCCGGGATGATTGCCCAGGCGGTGCTGGGCATCCTGGCCACCCACAGCTACGGCGAGATCACGGAGCCGAAGTACGCCACCGCGCACCAGGTGGTGGGCTATGCCACGTTGGGCTGCGTCGCCGCGGGCATCGTCACGCTCACTTTCTGACCCGAACCCCCCTGTCGTGAATGTCTCCTCGCGCCGGCCGTTGTGCGGAGACAAGACGTAGCCCCCTCTGGAGGACGCCGTGATTGCTCGACGACTCGTTCTTTCCGCTGCCCTGCTGCTCGCGCTCCCCGCCGCCGCGCAGAACGCGAAGATGTACTCGGTGAAGAAGGACGCCAGCTCCCTCACCTACAAGCTCATCCACAAGATGCACACCGTGTCTGGCAAGGCCGCTCCCAGCGAGGGCAAGGCCGTGCTGAAGCCGGACGGCACCATCCAGGTGGCCGTGCGCGCGCAGGTGAAGGACTTCGACTCGCAGAACTCCAATCGCGACACGCACATGTTGGAGGTGACCGAGGCCGCCAAGTACCCGCTGGTGGAGGTGAAGGCCGTGGGCACCGGCGTGAAGCCGCCCGCCACCTTCCCGGGATCCGTGCCGGTCACCCTCAAGGGCAAGCTGACCTTCCACGGCGTGACGAAGGACGTCGAAATCCCCATGACGGTGAAGTTCGACTCCGCCACGCAGGTGACGGCGGACGGGTCCTTCAAGATCAGCCTGGAGGGCTACAACATCGAACGGCCCACGCTGCTGCTGGTGAAGGTGGAAGACGAGCTGGTGCTGGAGCCGCACCTCGTCTTCACGGAGGGCACGTGAGCTCGTCGCGTCGAGACTTCTTCAAGAAGCTGCTGGGAACGGGCGTGGTCGTGGCGGGCCTGCCGCCCGCGTGCGCGCCGAACATCGACCCCTCGCCCGTGCTGGACGTGACCACGCCCGGCGAGGACGGCATCGTGTCGCTGGTGGTGCAGCGCTATCCGGACCTGTCCCGCGCGGGCGGCTCGGTGACGCTGCGCTTCCCGAAGGAATCCGGGCAGGAGAACCTGCTGGTGGTGCACCCGTCCGCGGACACCTACGCGGTGCTGTCCGCTACGTGCACCCACGTGGGCTGCCCCATGGGCTTCGACGGGACGGAGGCCGTGTGCCCCTGCCACCTGTCGAAGTTCAACGTGACGGATGGCAAGGTGACGCAGGAGCCCGCCACGGTGCCGCTCAAGACGTACGTGGCCACGTACAACGCGGGCACGCAGGTGCTGAGCATCAACCTCAAGGCCGGCAGCGACAACTTCCCTTCGGTGGTCGACGGGAAGGTGACGCTCACCTTCGCTGAGTTCCCCGACCTCCAGAGCACGGGCGGCATGGTGAGCGGCAACCCCACCGGCTACGGCAAGACCATCTTCGTCTTCAAGCTGGCGGACGGCTCCTACTCCGCGGTGGATTCCGTCTGCACGCACCAGGGCTGTGAAGTGGGCTTCGATGCGGGCCTCGACGAGCTGCTCTGCCCGTGCCACGCGTCCACGTTCAGCAAGACGGGCGTGGTCGACCCCGGGGGCGCGGCGACGGTGAACCTGAAGACGTTCACCACGACTGCGGACGCGTCCGGCGTGGTCGTCTCCATCGCCTGATTCACGGGTGCCAGGACGGGAGGCTCTCGAGCCTCCCGTCTCCTCGGGCCGGGTCTCAGCGCAGCCGGCTCCAGAACGAGCGCCGGGACGAGATGCGCTCCAGTGCCTCCTGCAGCTCCTCGTCCTGATCCGCGCGGCTGGCGATGTCCCCCAGCGCGATGATGCCCACCAGCCTGTCGTCGGGCTCCACCACGGGGATGCGGCGCACCTGGCGGCGGCCCATCAGCTCGATGACGCCGTGCAGGTCCTCCTCCGGCAGCACCGCCTCCAGGTCCTCCGTCATCACGTCCGCGGCGCGCAGGCCGTCCACTGCGCGTTGACCGGCGAAGGCGCGCAGCGCCAGGTCGCGGTCCGTGACCAGTCCCAGCAGCCGTCCCTCCTCGTCCACGATGGGCACCACGCCGCAGTCCTCGTCCCGCATCAACTGCGCCACCTCACGCAGGGAGCTGTCGCGGCGGGCCGTGCGCACCTGGCGGGTCATGATGTCGCGCGCGGAGAGCGGCTCGCGCTTCCAGCGGCGGAGCGAAGGCGCGGACGCGGTGGACGGGGCGCGGGATGCGCGGAGCCTCGGGTCCAGGGGGAAGGTCTCCTCCCGACGAGGGGCCTGCCGTTCGCGCAGGCCCGGATCCTCGCGCCACGCCGATGCCTCGCGGCGCGGACGGTCGCGCAACAGGGGCTCCTCGCCGCCGTAGCCGCTGCGGTCCCACTCGCGGTAGTCGGCGCGCTGGGGCTGCATCTCCTGGACGGTGTCGTCGCCCTGGGTGCGCCGGGGGCCCGCGCCGTTGGCGTAGCGCACGTCCCGGTCGTCTCGGCCGTAGGGGCCGGTGGTGCCGCCGTCGCGCTCGCCCTCTCGGTCCGCGCGCCAGGTGCCCGTGTCGTCCACGTCCGTGCGCACGCGGCCCAGGCGCCACGCGGCGGCGCGGTGGAAGCGCCCCTGGCGGTCGGCGGGCGGCTCGTCGCGCGCGGGACTCCAACCGCTCACGTCTGACTCCGCGCGCTCGCGCGAGCCCGGCGGCGCCACGTCCGGTGAGCGGTGCGTGGCCATGGCGTCGGTGGGAGGCGTGGAGATGTCCGCGCGCCCCAGGTCATGCCTGCCGTTTCCGTTGCTGTAGTCCTTGGTGCCCATGTGCGTCGCAAGCCTCCTCGACTTGCGAACATGGGAAGCGCGCCCGGACGCGCAAAGCTCCAGCCGGACAGGTGCGGCGCCGCTCGCCCGTCCGCCCTGGCACGGGAGGCATCCCAAGCGGGACGTCAGACGACGGTGAGCGCGTCTCCCAGGTGCACCAGCCCCCGGAAGTCCTCCAGGTCCGCGCCCGCGTCCGGCGCGGCGATGGCCAGCGCGCCCCGGGGCAGCCCTTCGGCCAGCCTCGCCAGCAGCGAGCGGTGCGCCGTCGCGCGCGCGTCCTCCTCGCCCGCCAGGTGCTCCAGCGCGCTGACGGCGTCCGTGTCCGCGGCGTTGTTCGCGTGCGGCTTCAGCGCGGCGGCCGGAGCCAGGCCGTCATCCCGCGCCCAGCTGCGGTTGAGCACGTAGCCCGCGAAGGGCAGCCCCTTGGCCTGGAGCGCCTCCTGGAAGAAGGTGGCCTCGCGCAGCGCGGCGGCCTCCGGCGACGTGACGAGCAGGAACGCCGCGTCCTTCGACGACAGGTGCTCCCGCAGCCGGTCCGCGTGCAGGCGGATGCCGGCGAACAGGCCTCCGAAGGCGGAGACGAAGGAGCGCATCTCCTGCGCGAAGCCGCCGCCGAAGACGCCGTCCAGCACCTTGCCCACCAGCGCCTGCGCGCCCTGCCACAGCCGGCTCGCGCGGCCCGACTCCTGGCCGAAGAGGGAGATGATCCGCTCGTCCAGGAAGCGCGACAGCCGGCCCGGGGCGTCCAGGAAGTCCAGCGCGTGGCGGCTGGGCGGGGTGTCCAGGACGATGAGGTCGTAGTGGCCTTCCGCGATGAAGCCGTCCAGCGCCTCCGCGGCGGCGTACTCCTGCACGCCCGCGACCAGCTCCGACAGGAAGCGGTACAGGCGGTGCTCCAGGATGGTGCGCGCGGCGCTCTCCGTGGCGGACATCCGGCGCACCATGCGCTCGAAGACGATGCGCGGCTCCAGCATCCACACGTCCAGCCGGCCCTCGCCTCGCGGGCCGTCCGCGTACAGGCGCTCTGGCGGCACGGTGGTGGGCTCCGCGCCGTTCTCCTTCAGCCCCATGGCCTCCGCCAGCCGCCGCGCCGGGTCGATGGTGAGCACCAGCACCTTGCGCCCCGAGCGCGCCGCGGCCACGCCCAGCGCCGCCGCCGTCGTCGTCTTGCCCACGCCACCCGCGCCGCACAGCACGAGGATCCGCTTGTCGCGCAGCATGCCGTCCAGGTTCATGGCGTGGCCTCCCGGCCGTCGTGGGACGCGGCTCCTTCGAGTGTGGACTCCAGGAGCTCCGCCAGCCGCTCCACCAGCGCCACGCCCGTCAGCGCCAGCTCCGGCAGCCCCCAGTGGGGCACGCTCACGCCCGCCGCCAGCCGCTGCCGGGCCAGCCGCGCGCGCTCCAGCCGCTCCAGCGCCCGCTGCCCCCGGTGCGGCCCGTGCGTCTCCAGGAGCCGCTCCAGCGCCGCGCGAGACTCCGGCGTGAAGGGGTCCTCCGGCATGCGGTTGAGCACCGCGGCGGACAGGGGCAGGCCCACTTCCTTGAGCTCGCCCACCAGCGCCAGCGTCTCGCTCACGGGCAGGGGCTCCGGCAGCGTGGTGAGCACCACGCCCGTGCGCGCGGGGTCCTGGAGCAGGTCCAGCCCTTCACGCACCGCGCGGCCCACGGGACCGCCCGGCATCAGCGACAGGATGCTCCGGGGCAGCGTGGCCAGCGCCAGCGCGTGGCCCGTCGCGGGCAGGTCCACCACCGTGAGTGGGTGCACCCTGCGGCCGTCCGGGTGCGTGAGGCGCAGGAGCGCCAGGAGCTGGAACATCAGCCCCATCTCCTTGAGCGCGGGGCCCGCCTCCAGGAAGCGCCGCAGCGCCCTCGAGCGCAGCGCGGCCTCCGCCAGCCACTTCACGGGCAGGGTCTCCTCCAGGAAGAGCCGGTGGCCCTCCTGCGCGGACAGCCGCACGAAGGACAGGTTCGGCCCCACCGGCACCACGCGTGGCCCGGCCTCCTTCGCGCCCACCAGCCCCGAGAGCGTGGACGGGCCGCCCTCGTCCGGGGACAGCTCCGCCAGCAGCACCGGCCGGCCCGCGCGCGCCGCCGCCACCGCCAGCGTCGCGGAGAGCGTCGTCTTGCCCACGCCGCCCTTGCCCGACACGAGCACGGCGCGTCTGCTCCACAAGGACTCCAGCACCACGCCCCCATCCTCCGCGCCAGCGGCGCGACCCTTCACGGTGAGCAAGGAAGCGCGTCCCGACAACCGGCCGGGGATGCGCCCAGGGGCGACCGTCCGTCAGGCCGCCCGCTCCACGAGCATAGCGGCTTTCCGCCCACGCCCCGTCGCGCCTTCACCGCGCTGACCCGTCCGTGACACAGCCAGGGCCGTGCCGCGCTCGGGACGCCTTGACACGATGTGCGGGGATTGACCCGGCCCGGGAGGACACGTGGCGTGCGCGTGCGCGTGACCCTGAGGGTTGGACGGGCGGATTCCCTCGGAAAGAAGGGGGCACGGACTGGTGACGGGCCCCGGGTTTTGGGTACCCTGAGGCCCTCTGCGTGGGAGAGGGCATGGCGGTGATGCGGGAGTGGGTCTTCGGGACACAGCGTGTCTCGCTGGAGGACTCCGACATCCTCTGGACGAAGGTCCGGGGATCGTTTTCAGAGACGGATGTGCGGGAGCTGGTGGACGTGTTCCACGAGCTGGGGGCGGGCCCGGACAAGCCCCTGTACCTCGTCGTGGACTTGAGCAGCTCCGAGGGGCTGTCGGTCGCGCCGCGCAAGTACCTGGCCGAACACGTGCGTCCCGCGTGGTTCCGCGCGGTCGTCTTCTTCGGCGCCAAGCGCACGCATCGCGAGGTGCTGCGCGCGCTCGTGGTGGCGCTCAACTTCATCGGTGGCGCGAAGCTGGAGGCGGAGTTCGTGGACTCGGAGGCCCAGGCCCGCGCGTTTCTGGAAGCCCACCGGCGCCGTCAGGAAGCGGCGCCTCGCTGACGGCGTAGGGGGCCCGTCAGTGGACGGCCCAGCGCTCGGCGATCTCCTCGCACGCGAGCACCACGTCGCCCAGCCGGCGGATGTGCGCGCGCGGCGCGACGAACAGCGAGCCCGCGAACACGTCCACCACGGTCATCAGACGGTGGTCCGCCGGGCCCAGCCGGCACAGGTGCTGCTCAGAGAAGCGCTGCAGCAGCGTGCCAATGTACTGGCCGCTCCGCTCGTCCAGCGGCTGCGTCTTGGAGAAGTAGAGCTTCATCAACCCCACGCGCGGGTTGCCGTGCTTGTCCAACCGCTGCACCACCACCTCCGGGCGCACGCTGATGGTGACGCCGGCCATCTCCAGCACGGGCGGCTCCGCGCCCACCGCGCTGATGATGGCGTCGTCCAAATCCAACCACGGCACCAGGTCCGCGAAGCGCTCCAGCGCTTCCGAACACAGTTGCATGCGCTGCGCCTCGAACTCCGTCTGCGGCACCGCGCAGGCGAACCGGCGCTGGGACTCCCGCAGCACGTTCATGTCCAGGCCCCGGCAGAGGAAGTCCGTGATGGCGTGGGACGCCTCCGGATAGCGCAGGTACTGGGCATCCGGCGGGTGCTTCTGGTCGTGGATGATGCGCTTGCGGCGGGCGGGCGTGGCGACCAGGTACTCGCCCAACTTGTTCACCGAGACGCGCGGCAGTTCACGGGTTTCCGTCATGGTGTTTCCCCCTCAGGAATGCTGTCGGAATGGGTACACAGTACAGAGGGGGTCTGACATCCAATGGACAGCCAGACCTTGTACGGAAGGGCAGGGGCGCTTCCCTGGACTGGAGGGGTCCGGCGTAGGGTTCTTTCCAGTCGCTGGGGGGAGGACCGCATGGAGCAACAGATTCGCGAGTGGACGTGTGGCGCGCACCGGATTCGCATGACGGCGCCAGACGTGTTGCACACGAAGTACACGGGCGTCGTGGGGTTGCAGGACGCGAAGTGGGCGCTGCGCGTCTACGAGGAGATGGCGGCGCAGGGGCCGTTCTACCTGGTGGCGGAGGTGCCGGGCTCGGAGCTGCCCGCCGAGTCGCGCAAGTACCTGGCCAACAACGTGCGCGCGGAGTGGATGCGCTCGGTGGTGTACGTGGGGTCCGACCTGTCACAGCGCGTGGTGGGCAAGGCCATGTCCGTGGCCATGCTGCTCACGGGCCATGCGGCCAGCTTCGACACGGTCTTCGTGGACACGATGGCGCAGGCCGACGCGTGGGTGGACGCGCACCGGTTGGATCACGCCCCGCGCCGCGTGGGCTGAAAGCCGCGGGCATCCGGACGTGACAAAGGGCCAGGACGGGGCGGAAAAGCCCGGTTCCTGGCCCTCGGTGTTTCATGATGCGGGTTTCAGCGCTCGCGGTCCGGGATGCGGTCCGGGTGGCCGTAGCGGTACACGTCGGACACCGGGTTGGTGCCCGCGTCGCTGCGAGGTCCGTCGCCGTCCGGCATGTCGTCGAGCGATGCCCCCGGGGCGCGCTCGCGAGGGTCATACGGACGCAGGCCGCTGGCGTCGTGGAGGCGCAGGTCGCGGTCGTCGGCGTCGTCCCCGGCGCGGAGGTGGATGCCCTTCTCGTCGGCCTCGGTCAGCTCGCTGCGGGGCTCGCGCTCGTCGTCTGCTTCGTCGGAGCGCTGGGGTTTCGGATCCTCATGGGGCGCGGAGCCCTGGCCTTCGCGCGGGGGCTCGCCGTCTTGCCGCGGAGTTGTCGGACGCCCGTAGAAATCCTCGGCGGGCTGCGGGGGTGCGGGACGCTTGTCGTTGCTGGCCATGAAGGATTCCCTCCGTCGGAGGAGGTTCGTCATCGCCCCCTGTGTCCGGCAACCCGCTCCGGAATCGCCCGCCCGGGCCTGGAGGGCGGGCAGCCAGGCGTCAGGGCCCTCCCGAGCACGCGGGCTCCTTGTCCTGATCGAAATCGCGATCCGAGTCGGTGGCCCGCGGGCGATCCGACAGGGCGGCCCATGACAGGCTTGAAGGGGCGCCGCTTCCGGTCAGGCTTCGTCGTCCGGCAAGAGCGTCCGGAGAAGCTCGTCGTCGGGACCGAGCGGACGCCATCCAGCGGGGGGAGGGTTGGCGAGCAACGCATCTCCGACCCGCTTCGCACGCCCCTTATGCGTCTCGGGGGTATAGGCGATCCAGCGACCAAGCGCCTTGGCGACGGCGAATCGGTTCTCGTCGTCAAGCACACTCGGCCATCCGTCGGGAAGGCTTTGAGTCAGCATGCGCGCGAGAACATCACGCACAAAGCGCGTCACCTGCTTGTGCTGCTCCGCCTCGTAGAGCAAAGCACTCAAGAGCTGTACCCCTGCAACGTCATCCGGTCCCAGCTCTTCGGCCAGAGCCACTAACGATACGGTAGGACGAGCATTTGCAAAGGCGGTGAGTGACTCGTACCCACGCTTGCGTACCCGTTCGTACAGGCGTGCCGTGATGTTGCCCCGCCAGGCTTCTCCGCCGCTCATCGACTTCTCCCGGTGACGAAGTTCATCGGGACTCTGTACTCCTTCATGTTCTCCGCAACGATGTTCAGGACCTGGCTCCTCGTCAACCTCCGGGCAGCCAGGTTCTCCGCTTCGCGTAGAGCCTCCATGATCAGCCGATTCCACTCACCGGGCCATGTGCGCCCCAGTTTCCAGTTCCCCCCACCGTGAATGGCCTCGTGGTGGGCCTGCTCCAACCGGACGCAGAACTGGTCGATGTCCATGTCGCCCTTGAAGCCGCGTTGCTCGAACCACTCGCGGTGCTCTTGCGGGAGCACATGGTGCTTCGGGGCGTCCGACATGCCCGCCCCCGCCCTGCCCGTCACGCGCATGCCGCGCACCTCCGGGCTGTCCCCCAGCGCGTCGCGCACGCCCTTGGGG
>NZ_RAWF01000098.1:0-32865 GCF_003612075.1 Corallococcus sp. CA041A | reverse complement strand
GGCCGGGGCGGCGGCGGGCACCGCTGCGGCGTCGCCACCGGAGGCGGCGCGCTTGGCGGAGTTCAGACGGCCGCGGAACTGCGACAGGTACTGGGTGGCCGGGTACGTGGCCAGCGCGTCGCGCACCGTGTCCGCCGCCTTATCGAACGCGCCCGTCTCCTGGTACGACTGGGCGAGCAGCAGCATGGCGTAGTCGCGCGTCTTGGACTTCTTGTCGCCTTCCACGAAGCGGGCCAGCAGCGGCACGGCCTTCTCGTGCTGACGCAGCTGGTTGTAGGCGGTGCCCAGGAAGAAGGACGCGTCCAGCGCGTCCGCCTCCTGCGGGTTCATCGCCAGGAAGCGCGACAGGTTCTCCACCACGGCGGGCATCTCGTTCTTGCGGAAGGCGATCTTCCCGCGCTCCAGGGCGGCGTCGCCCGTCTCACGGCGCAGGATGGCGGCGCGGTCGTTGAGGGCCTGGCGCTCCAGCGAGGACAGCTTCTGCGTGTCCAGCTTCACCAGCGCGTCGATGCCCTTGAGGCGCTCGTCGCCCGGCAGCGTGGTCATCATCTTGTAGACCTCGTTGGCGGCGCGCTGGGCCGTCAGGTGCGAGGTGGAGTCCGCGCGCTGCTTCTCCAGTTGCCCGGAGAGGTCCGCGACCTGCTTCTCCAGCCGCTCGCGCTCGTTGGTGTTGCTGGAGCTGCGAGCGCCGTTCACCAGCACCGCGCCACCGACCGCCAGAACCGCGAAGAGCGTGTAGGCCACCGCCGAGGAGAGCCATTGCCGCTTCTGGAAGTCCTCGTGGCGCTTGCCCACCGCCTTCACCTCCGCATGGAGGTTCTTCAGCAGGTTGTCCGTCTTGATGACGAGGTTGCGCGACTCGATGACCTCGCGGCGGAGTTCGGAGAGTTCCTTCTCGAGGTCAGTCTTCGGCTGTTCAGAGGGGGGCATGGACATCTTCCTGGGACCGGAAATGACTTCGGCCGACTCACGCATGCTAGGGGACTCTCCGGGATGAGGGGCGGGTTCTTTTTCCGCTCCCAAACAGGGCCCTTGGTGGCCACCATTCCCCGAAAGTCCCTGCTCCGCGCGCGCTCGCCTGCTTTCGTCTTGGAACTTTCCCGAGCCTCTAGAACGAGGCCATCGGGCGGGACGGATTCGGCGGGAACGTATACGTCACACCGAGCCCGAACCAACTGCCTCCGTGGCTGAAACTGAAGGGCCCGGGCCACTTCGCCGCGTCTGGAGACTCCACGGGGCCGCGCAGGAACATGAGGCGGTATTCAGCGGTGATACCCCACTCCGCGGACAGGCGAAGCGTGGCGCCGAGCGAGCCCACCCAGGCCTGGGTGACATTCTCCTTGAGGGACGAGCCCTCGCGCGTCGAGGAGACGACCGTGGGCCCCGTGAGCACGCCCGCGAAGGGCACCAACCCCTGCGGTCCGATGTCGAGCACGCCCTGGAAGCGCAGGCCGAGGAGCGCGCCGTACGACACGGTGCTGACCTTGCGGGACACGGTGCCGTCGGCCCCGGGCTCGGACAGGCGCAGGTTCTGCGCGGTGCCGAACAGGTCGATGCCCACCTCCACCAGGTCCGACACCGCGTAAGCGAACGAGGCCACGCCGAACGGACCACCCGAGGACTCCGGCGCGCGCTCCAGGCCGTTGCCCGGCCCCTTGGCGCCATACCAGGCGTCGTAGAGCGTGCCGTTGGAGGTGAGGCGGTAGCCGGCCTGCACGGTGATGCGGCCCACGCCGTCCAGGTTGGCGGGAGCCCGCCCCGCGCTCCAATCACCGTCATCCTGGGCAAGGGCGAGGGCTGGCGCGGCGACGAGGGCGAAGACGAGCGGCAGACGGCGGAGCATCAAGGCGCGGATCCCGGGGCTTTCTGCCGGCACGGGCGCTCGCGGCCCGGTGCTACAGGCGTGTCGCACACCGTATCCGGGGGCCATGCCGCGTCAATTTTCCGGCCGTCCCCCACCGTGTCGATTTCGCGCCCTACCATTCGTCGCCATTGTGAACCCGACGTTCCAGGAGAACTCCCCATGCGCTTCATGATGATCGTCAAGGCCAACACCGACAGCGAGACCGGTCGCATGCCCTCGACGGAGGAGCTGACCGAGATGGGCAAGTACAACGAGGAGCTGGTGAAGGCCGGCATCCTTCTCGCGGGTGAAGGGCTGCACCCCAGCTCCAAGGGCGCCCGCGTGGCGTTCTCCAAGACGGGGAGCACGGTGACGGATGGTCCCTTCTCGGAGACGAAGGAGCTGGTCGCCGGCTTCTGGATCATCGAGGTGAAGTCGCGCGAGGAGGCCATCGCCTGGGCGCGCCGCATCCCCTTCCAGGAGGGAGAGGTGGAGATCCGCCAGGTGGCCTCCGCCGAGGACTTCGCGGAAAGCGATCCCACCGGCGAGCTGCGCGCGAAGGAGGAGGCGCTGCGCGCGCAGGTCGAGGCGAAGGCCAAGGCCTGAGCCGTCAGCGAGCGCGCCGCTCCAGCTCCAGCAGCGGCATCTCCAGCACCACCACCGTGCCGTGCGTGCACGGGGGTGTGAAGTCCGCGCGGTCCAATTCGCCCAACAGCGCGCGCAGCTGCGCGTCGGTGAGCGGCGAAGACGATGCGCGCCGCGCGGCGTGACAGGCCATCACGCGCACGGCCTCCGCCAGGCTCGTCACGTCCAGCGGAGCGCTGCGCGGAGGCAACGCGCGCGACAGGGCTTCCAGAAGTGCGCGAGGGTCCACGCCCTCCAGGCCCGCCGGCACCGACTTGAGCGCGAGCGCCGTGCCACCGAAGGGCTCCACGTCCACGCCCAGCTTGAGCAGCGCCTCGCGGCCATCCACCAGCGCCTTCACCGCAGCCAGCGCCAGGTCGACCGTGGTGCCGAACAGCGACGGCGGCGGCGCCTTCGTCTCGTCCTCCAGCCGGCGCAGGTACGCGGTGAGGCGCGCGCGCTCCAGCGCGGCGTGAGGGTCCAGCACCACCAGCGTGCCGCCGGGGCCCTCGCAGACATGGAAGCGGCTGCCCAACAGGCCCATGGGGCGCAGCGCCGCGAAGTAGCCCGGAGGCGGCGCCTCGTTGAGCTGCGGCTGGGCCTCACCGAACCCGAGCGAGCGGCCCGGCACCTGGGGGCCCTGGAACGGACCGGGGAACGCACTTCCCTGCGCTCCACCGTTCGGCGAGAAATAGGACGGCGTCAGCGGGCGCGCGGGCGTGGAGCCGTCGGGGCCTGGTGCGTCCATCGCGGTGGGCAGCGGCGCGCCCCAGGTGGCCTCCTGCGCGCGGGTGAGGAAGCGCTCCACGGCGTGCGCGTAGTGCGCGGCGTCCCGGGGCTGCGGGTTCGCGGCCTGCTCTTCCGGCGAGCCCAGCCACGGGGCCGCGCGCAGCACGCGTGAGAGGGCGGCGCTGATCGCGTCCTGCACGCCACGGGCGTCCGCGAAGCGCACCTCCATCTTCTGCGGGTGCACGTTGACGTCCACCGCGGCGGGCTCCACGTCGATGTGCAGCACCACCACCGGCTGACGGCCCGCGGGCAGGAAGTCCTGGAACGCGCGCTGCACGGTGCTGATGAGGCCGCGGTCGCGGATGTAGCGGCGGTTGACGAAGGTGTAGAGGCCGCGCGCGTTGGGCAGCGTGTACTCCGGCGACGCGAGGTAGCCCGTGACGACGACGCCCAGCCGGCGCTCCTCCACGGGGAACAGGTGCGGGAAGGACGCGGGGCCCAGGGCCGCGGCGATGCGCTCGCGCGGATCATGTTCGGCGGCGGGGCTGGAGAAGAGCTCGTTGCCCTCGTGCGAGGCGAAGAAGCCGACCTCCGGGTGCGCGAGCGCCAGGCGCACCACGGCCTCCTCGCAGTGCTTGAGCTCGGTGGCGCCCTGGCGCATGAACTTGCGGCGCGCGGGCACGTTGAAGAACAGGTCCTCGATGGTGATGACCGTGCCCACGCGGGGCGGCGCGGCCTCCACCGTGGGCGGGCCGCCGCCCTCCACCATGACCTTGGTGCCCTCGTGCGCATCCGGCTCCGCGGTGTGCAGCGTGAAGCGGGACACGGAGGCGATGGCGGGGATGGCCTCGCCCCGGAACCCCATGGAGTCGATGTGGAAGAGGTCGTCCAGTTCGCGCAGCTTGCTGGTGGCGTGGCGCTCCAGACAGAGCGTGGCGTCCTCGCGGCTCATGCCGTGGCCGTCGTCGGAGATGGTGATGCGGCCCACGCCGCCCGCCTCCAGCTCCACGCGCACGGTGCGGGCCCCGGCGTCGAGCGAGTTCTCGCACAGCTCCTTCACCACGGAGGCGGGGCGCTCCACCACCTCACCGGCGGCGATCTTGTTGATGAGCACGTCGCTCAGGCGCGCGATTCGGGACATGGCGATCAACCACCCTCCGCCACCTGGATGACGTTGTCCAGAACATCACGGGCACACGCGGCTGACATTCCTGGACGGCTGGGCTAACACCCGCCCCTGCGAATGGAAGTGATCCGAGCAGGCAAGGGCCCGATGCGTATCGCGGTGACAGGCGCCAGTGGCGACTACGGCAGGCTGCTCCTGCCGAGGCTGGAAGCGGACCCCGGCGTGGAGAGCATCCTCGTGCTGGACACGAAGGAGCCCCACCCGATGAGCAAGGTGGAGTTCCACCGGGTGGACCTCACCCGCTACGACGCGGAAGGTGAGCTGACGGACGCGCTCACCGAGCGCCCCGTGGACGCCCTCTTCCACCTGGCGTTCCTCTTCGGGCCCATCCTCAACGGCCCGCTGGCGCACGAGTTGGAAGTCATTGGCACCATGAACGTGCTGACGGCGGTGGGCCGCGCCCGGCTGCCCCGGCTGGTGGTGCCGTCGCTGACGGTGACGTACGGCGCGCGGGGCAACAACCCGGCGCTCCTGCGCGAGGGCTCCCCGCTGTTCGGCTGTCCGCACAGCCGCTTCGTGAACGACAAGGTGGAGGTGGAGGGACAGGTGCGGGCGTTCCGCGAGCGCAATCCCGACACCCGCACGCTCGTGTTGCGGTTCGCTCCCCTGCTCGGCCCGAGCCTGGACAATCCGGCGACGCGGTTGCTGTCGCACGCGGTGGTGCCCACGCTCCTGGGATTCGACCCGCTCTGGCAGGCGATCCACGAGGACGACGCGGGCCGGGCACTGCACCTGGCCCTGCGGGCGGACACGGCGGGAGAGTTCAACGTCGTGGGGCGCGGGGTGTTGCCTTTGTCGGGGCTCATCCGCCAGGCGGGCGCGCGACCGCTCCCCCTGCCGGGGCCGTTGTTTCGTGGAGCACTTCGCGCGCTCGGGGTGGTGGGGGCGGGCACGTTGCCGGTGGCCCTGCTCGACTACATGCATTACTCCTGGGTCGCGGACGGGGAGCGCGCCGAGTCCGCGCTGGGGTTCGTGCCCCTCCACCATGTCAGGGACGCCGCCTCGGCGCTCAGAAGGAGCCAGTCATGACCAAGGGTGTCCTCGGGAATGATCCCTTCCAGCGGGGCGCCGCGCCTCGCACGGGCGAGGCGAAGGACGACGCGGCCGACCCGAAGGCCGCGAAGAAGTCCGCGTCGTCGAAGTCCGCGAAGGGTGCGAAGTCAGCGGGCAAGGCGAAGCGCGCCAAGGGTGGCGCGTCGAAGTCCGGCGCCCAGGCGAAGGCGCCCAAGGGCGGCAAGGCCGCGGAGGCGAAGCAGGCCGCCGCGACGCCGAAGACGCCCGCCGCCAAGGTCCACATGTTCGAGGCCCGCCCGGACGGACGCGGGAGCGCGAGGCACGAGCAGGACGCGCGCGACGTGGAGCACGCCTCGGGAGCGAAGCACGGGCGTTCGTCCGCGAAGGACCCGCACGCTTCGGGAGGGGCACCGGCCGCGAGGCCTGGCGCCCACGACGCCGTGCACGCTTCAGGAGAGCCTCCCGCTGGCGAGGAGGTCTCGCCCCTGCGCGAGCCCTCCGTGCCGGGCCCCGCCGCCGAGCCTCGGACGTCGCGGCCCCAGGTGCTCGCGGACGAGGTGCGCGGCTCGCGTCCCCAGGAGCGCACGGTGGACCGCGCCCTGACGGAAGCCCTCGCGTCGGACGCTGCGGAGGCCGCGGCGAAGACGGCCGTGGATGAGCTGTTCGAGGGACGCAAGGGGCCGGACCGCGACATCGAGCGCGTCCTCGCGACGGAGCTCGTCGCCGAGGTGGCCGAGTCCGCCGTGCGGCAGGTTCTGGACGACGGCAATGGCGACGCCGCCGAGCGAGCGGTCGCCACCGCCGTCGCGACCCAGGTGGCCGAGGCCACCGCAGGCGTCGCCGTGGACGAGGTGCTGGACCGCCACGCCACCAGCCCCGAGGAGCGCGCCCTGTCCGCCGCTGGCGACGGCGATGCCCTGGACGAAGGCGGCGAGGAGGCCTGGCCCACCGACGCCTGGAGCCGTGACCCGAAGGACGTGCCTCCTCCCGAGGACCTCTGGACCGCGGACGCCTGGCGCCGCGACCCGGAGGGGATGTCCGCGCCGGAGGACCCGGACGAGGAGGACGACCTGGTCACCGGCGTCGAGCGCGTCGAAGAGGACGGCGTGCACATCTCCGTCTCGATCATCGAGGGCGCCGCCCCCACGGACGTGGAGCCGGAGGTGGAGCTGCCGGACGAGTCCCACGACGAGCTGCCTCCCAGCCGCCGGCCCCTGTCGCTCGTGAGCGACCCCGGCGAGGTGCCCCTCCCGGAGGAAGTGGAGCGGGATCCGCAGGGCTTCGACCGTCCGGAGGAATCGGCCCCGCCGTCCGGCTTCGCGGGCCGCGCCGCGGGCATGTTCTCGCTGGCGAAGGAGATCGCCGGCCAGGCGCTCGCGAGCGACGGCCTGGGCCGCGCCGTGGGCGCCATGCACGGCCTGATGGAGGCCGTGCGCACCAGCCTGGGCACTGGCGGTGGCAGCCGGTTGGACGACTACGGCAAGGACGAGGGGCTGGTGGAGAGCCTCCAGCCCGTCCTCGACTTCCTCTACGAGCAGTACTGGCGCGTCTCCGTGGAGGGCGTGGATCAGGTGCCGCGCGGCGCCTCCATCCTCGTCGCCAACCACTCCGGCGCCCTGCCCTACGACGGCCTGGTGATGGCGCAGGCGCTCCTGCGCGAACGCCCGGATTTGCTCGAGACCCGCTGGCTGGTGGAGGATCAGGTCTTCCACGCGCCCATGCTCGGCACCCTCTTCAACCGCCTGGGCGCCGTGCGCGCCTCGCCGGAGAACGCGCTGCGGCTGCTCGATGAGCACCGGCCGCTCGTCGTCTTCCCGGAGGGCTACCAGGGCGCGAGCAAGCCGTTCGCGGAGCGCTACCGCCTCAAGCGCTTCGGCCGCGGCGGCTTCGTGAAGCTGGCCCTGCGCACCGGCGCGCCCATCGTCCCGGTGGCCATCGTCGGCGCGGAGGAGACGTCTCCGCTGCTGGGCCGCCTCCCCAGTGGCTTCCTCGGGTTCCCGTCGCTGCCGCTCACCGCGCCGGGCCCGCTGCCCGCCAAGTGGACCATCCGCTTCGGCGAGCCGCTGACCATGGAGGGACTGTCTCCGGAGGACGCGGACGACCTGGGCGAAGTGCAGCGGCTCACCGAGCGCACCCGCGAGTCCATCCAGGGAATGCTCCAGGCCCTGCTGCGCGAGCGCCGCTCCGTGTTCACGGGCTGAGCTCCGGCTGAGCTTCGAGCGATGCTCCGGGGGCCATCAGCCGCAGATGCGGTTGCGCCCCTGGCTCTTCGCGGCGAAGAGGTGCTCGTCCGCCGTGCGCACCATCTCCGCGGGCTCGCGGTGGTGCGGCTCCAGCGCGGCCACGCCCATCGACAGCGTGACGGGGATGACCTGCTTGTCGAACTCGAAGCGCTGCCGCTCCACCAGCTTGCGCACCTTCTCCGCGAGCTGACGGGCACCGGCCAGGTTGATCTCCGGCAGGAGCAGCGCGAACTCCTCACCGCCGTAGCGGGCGAAGACGTCCTCGCGCCGGATGCGCGTACGCACCGTGGACGCCAGCTGCTTGAGCACCGAGTCGCCCGCCAGGTGCCCGTACGTGTCGTTCACGTCCTTGAAGTGATCCAGGTCGAACATCACCAGCGACAGCGTGCGCTCGTAGCGGCGGCTGCGGGAGATTTCGCGGTCCAGCTGCTCGTCGAAGTAGCGGCGGTTGTAGATCTGCGTGAGGCCGTCCATGGTGGTCAGCCGGTAGATCTCGTCGTGGTACGCCGCCTCGATGTTGCCGCCCGCGATGAACTTGAAGATGGTGCGGCCAATCTTCACCAGGTCGCCGTTCTGCAGCGACCGCGCCGACGACGCGACGTCGTCATTGACGAACGTGCCGTTGGTGGACCCCAGGTCCTCGATGCGCACGCCCTTGGTGGTGTTGGTGATGCGCGCGTGGTTGCGGCTCACCGCTTCCTGATCAATCTGGATGTCCGCCTTGGACGACCGGCCGATCAGCGTCTCCTCACGCGCCAGGTCGTACTTGCGCCCCAGGTCCAGGCCGTAGATGACCACCAGCGCCGCGTCCAGGTTGACGGGGCGCTCGGAGATCTTCGAGATGACGGTGACAACCGTCTCCTTCTGGCCCATGACGCCAAACGTATCACCGCGCAATTCGCGAAAGCGAATTCACGGCCGGAACGGGTGCCCCGCCAGGTCGTAGACGCACTGACACCCCAGCACGTCAGGGCACGCGCACCGTGCGCGCGGCGCTGACGGCGGGCCGCAGCGGCAACCCGAGCCCGTCCACCAGCGACGCCACCAGCGTGACCTCCATCCCGGAGCAGGCGGGCGGAAGGGAGAGCGCCACCTCGCCCGACCGCGTGGCCACGTCGCCGAGCACCACCGAGAGGTCGCAGGCCGGGCCGCCATCACGAACGGTGAGCAGCACCCCGCCCTCGTCGCCATTGCCTGCGTCCGTCCCCACCTGGAAGCCGTCCACCCGCACGCGCACGGTGGCGCCGCGAGCCAGCGACGCGCCCTCGGAGGGTGCCAGCCACGTCACCTGGGGCCGGCCGTAGTTCAGCGTGGACGCGGCGCGCACCGACGAGGCGAGCAGTTCGGGCGCCATGCCCCCGGACTCCGCCAGCGTGGAGAGGTTCGTCGAACGGCCCTCGGACATGGCCACGTTCAACGCCTCCACCGACAGCGATGCGCGCGAGCCCTCCGTGTCGCCCTGGAAGGTGCGGTCCTCCAGGCCCGAGGGAGGCAGCGGCAGGCGCACGCCGGTCACGGAGCGGCGGCTGTCCGCCCAGACCGTCCAGCGCCGGCCGGCCACGTTGGTGAAGGTCGCGCGCACGATCGTCGCACCCAGCAAGGAGGTGTCCATCCGCCACTCGCGCGGCAGCAGGCCGTGCCACGGCGATGCGTCCGGGTTGTAGTGGGCGCCCTCCGGGATGCCGAGGAACGCGTCCGCGAGCGTCACCGGCGTCGTGCCCTCTGGATCGAAGTGGGGCGCATCCAGCGGGGTCATCACCGCGCTGGTGGCGAGGCCCACGGGCTCCTCACCGCCCAGCGCTCCCGACGACGCGACCGCGACCAGCCGGTACGCCTGTCCCTCCAGGCCGTGATGGGCCGGCGCCATGCGCACGCGCACGAGGCCCGGAGAGGACAACAAGGGCTGCGTGTCCGTGTTCGGATCCACCGGATTGGCGTTGACGGCGGCGCCCAGGCCCAGCGGCACCGTGCCCTGTCCGGGCGCTGTCACCGAGCCCACCACCAGCGCGCGCGACAGGTAGCTGTCGCGGAAGCGTGGAAGCGGCGGGACGCGCACCACGAACGGGAAGGCCAGCGGCACCTGCTGGAAGTCCAGCGACGTGAGCGGCCCGCTGGGAGGAATCTTCCCCTCGATCGGCGCATGGAGGGGGAAGCGAACATCGCGCTGGACGGCGGAGGAGAACCGCCCGGACTGCGGTAGCGCGCGCGCCAGGAGCAGCAGCGGATCCGTGCCCGGATCCATCATCCCCGCCGGAAGCTCGCCGGACGGCACCTGGGCGGTGAGGGCCCAGGCGGTGCGAGTGCCACAGGTCCCCGAGCGCGTGGCCGTCTCCGGATCCGTTCCGTCCGCGAGGGCCGCGTCGCACACCCCGGAGATGCCCGGCACATCCACGGACTCCGGCGGCAGGACGCCGAGCCCGTTCACCCAGACGCTGGCGGGCAGCTGGAACTGGCGCGTCACCCCACGGAGCGTGAGGTCCACATCCCGATCGGATCCCTGCACCTGGGCGGAGGCCGACTCGGACAGGAGCCCCGGCACGGACAGCCCCGCCATGCCCAGGGACAGCGCGCCGCCCACGCCCACGGGTGCCAGGTGGGTGAACCGGGCGCGCACTCCGCCCACGCGGTCCGCCGGGTTGCGGCGCAACGGCAGCCGCAGGTCCCGCGTGCCGGTCATGTCGTAGTTCGCCACGGTGAGGTAGCCGAAGTCCGGGTGGAAGACAGACACCGTCGAATCGCTCCGGGCCACCAGCACGGCCACGCCCAGCGCATCCGTGGACTCGCGCGCTGTCGCGCCCCCCAGCGCGTCCGCCACCACCACCGAGGCCCCCTCGACGGGGTAGCCCGTGAGCGCGTCCGTCACCACCACCCGCACCTGCCCCGAGGCCGTATGCGGGGGCAGCACGGTGACGCGCGCACGGCACGTGACGTTGCCCAGCCGGGCCTCCACCGCCTCCACCTCCGCGCCCGCCGACTCCAGAGTGAACGTGGCCCCGGAGCCCGTGCCCCCGCCCTTCACGCGCGCGGACACGGCGGACCAGGCGAGCCCGTTTCGAGGGACGAAGGGCTGGCCCGTGACATCGGACATCCAGGCTTCGAAGCGCAGGGTGGTGCCCACGGGCGCGATGATGCGCTCGGGCACCACGCGGCAAGCCGCTACGGTGGACGACGGCGGGGGCGGCCCACAGGCGCCGTCGCGGCACAGCTCCCCGTCCTCGCAGTCACTGTCGCCGGTGCAGAGGGCGGGAACGCAGCGGCTGGCGTCACAACGGCAGCCCAGCGCCTGCGACTCACAGGCGGCGATGGCGTTCACCTCTCCGCGGCGCTTCACCGAACAATCGAGGTCCGTCCGGCACGAGGGCTCACAGCGCGACAGGGCGGTGTTGCAGAAGAACAGCGCCGGATCCCCGCAGTCCTGATCCACCGTGCAGAACGCGTCCGCCCAGCCCCCGTGGATGAACGGCGCCTCCATGTCGGACATCGCGCAGCCCATGGCGCACGCCAGCAGGCATGCGAGCACGAGGCCGGGGGACCGGACCGGATGGGGGATGGAACGCATGGGAACTCCGAGGGGGACCGGCCTTGTCCCGACCTTACAGGGGGAAGGCCCGCGACGCGACCGGCGATGGCACCGCAACCGCTTTCGCTGGAAGCCTGGAACCGGGGCGGAACCGGGGTCCTGGGAAAATCAGACGGGCGGGCAGGTAAGTGTCGGTTGGCTTCCGTCGCCAGGGGTTCCAGAATCGGACCGACGATGGCACGCGCTGAACCGAAGACCTTGGAGAGCCTGCTGCCCCGGGTGCTGGCGCGCCTGGCGGGAGAGTCAGGCCGCGCGTCGTCGCTGATGCCGCTCTGGACCGCCGCGGTGGGAGAGAACATCGCGCGCCACAGCCGTCCTCACCAGTTGGACGGAAGCACGCTGATCATCACCGTGGAGAGCGCCGAGTGGGCTCAGGTCCTCTCCCGCCAGGCCGACTCCCTGCGCGAGCGGTTCAACGAGAAGCTGGGCGCTGGCACCGTGAAGACGCTCGTCTTCCAGTTGGAGTCACGATGAGGCGCGCGCTCCTGGGATTGCTGCTCGCTGGCGCCGCCGTCCTCCCCGCATCCGCCGCGCCGCCGTCCCCGGCGGTGGCCTCCGTGTCCGTTCCCTCCCAGGAAGGACAGGACAGTCCGCCCCCTGTCCCGGAGGAGACGCCCCGGGCCCAGGAGGCCCGGGCCCGGCTGCACGTGCAGCGCGAGTTCGAACGCGTGGGCCGCCGCGCCCCCACGAACGACAAGGCGCTGGAGGCCGCGGCCCGGAGGCTCGCGCGCGAGGCACTGAGCGAGTTCACCACCGGAGCCCCGGACCTGCTCACGTTGACGGAGGCGGTCAGCGACTCGGGCGCCGCGGATCCGTCCCCGAAGGTGCTGGTCATCCGCGCCTGGGTGCACTCGCACGCCATCGAGACGTTCCTCGCCCGCACGGACTTCAACGACGAGCGCGTGAGCCACTTCGGCGTGGGCGTGGCCTTCCTGGGCGAGCGCGCCGCGCTGGTGCTGCTCGTCGCGGACCGCAAGGCGGAGGTGCTCCCCTTCCCCCGGACCATCGCCAAGGCCGGGACGGAGAAGCGCGTGTGCGGCCGGCTCGTGCCGCCGCTGCTGAGCCCGCAGGTCTTCGTCACCCGGCCGGATGGCGAGGTGGAGGCCGTGGCCCTGAGCCGCGCGCCCTCCGGCACGAATGGTTTCTGCGCCCTGGTGGGCTTCGACAGCCCCGGCAGCTACACCGTGGAGGTGGTGGGCCAGGCGAACGCGGGGCCGGAGGTGACGTCGCTGTTCCTCGTGCAGGTGGGGGCCCGTTCCGCGCGCGGCGGACAGGAATCCCAGCGCGAACCCACCACGCTGGCCGAGGCCCGCACCGCCCTCTACGAGCGCATCAACACCCTGCGCCGCGCCTACCAACTGCCGGAGCTCACGCCGGATCCGACGCTGGAGGACGTATCGCTGCGCTACAGCACGCGCATGGCGACGGAGGGCTTCTTCGCGCACATCGCGCCGGACGGCTCCACGCTCACCCGCCGCCTCCCGGAGGGCGCGCGCTACGTACGCGCCGGAGAGAACCTGGGGCTGGCGGCGGGTCCGCTCGCGGCGCACTTCGGCATCGAGCACAGCCCCGGCCACCGCAAGAACCTGATGGACCCCGCGTTCCGCTTCATGGGCGTGGGCGTGGCCTTCCAGAAGGTGGACGGCCGCGACCAGGCCATCGTCACGGAGGTCTTCACCGCGGCCTCGCCCGGCGCGGCGCTTCCGGCGGACCCGGTGTCGGATGTCTACGACGCGCTGTCCCGGCACCGCGCCACGCTCAAGCTGCCGCCCCTGGTGCGCAGCGAGGCGCTGGAGCGGCTGGCGCGCGACCACGCCCGCCGTGCGCAGGCGCAGGACGAGCCCACCGCGGGAGACGGCGACCCGTCCCCGCTGCACGAGCGGGTGTTCTCCGCGCTGCCGGACGCGGGCACCGCTTCGGTGGACTTCTTCGTCGTGGGAGACCCGGGCGCCGTGCCGGAGTCACGCAGCCTGGCCACGGCCACCTACACCCGGGTGGGTGTGGGGCTGGTGCGAGGCGACTCCAAGCGCTTCGGCCAGGGCCAGTACTGGGTGGCCGTCATCTACGCCGCGGTCCCCTGAAGCGTTGGCTTCGGAAGAGAACGTCGACGCGAACGCCGGCCACGACCGGGCTTCGGGCGTGACCGGGTGCGAGCTCGCGCGGGCCCGGTGGAACGGGCCCCATGTCAGACGTCCCGGTTAGACAGGACGGCGCTGCGTGGCGTACGCCTCGAGCCCCATCTGCGGAGGCGCGAGGTTGGCGTACATCGGGCACTTCATGCACGTGAACGACTGCCAGCCGCGACGGACGGCCTCATCGAGGCAGTTGTCGTAGTGGTTGCAGTTCAGGTTGCGATGCGTCTCGACGCCTGCCCGCTTCGGGCCGGCTTCGGGATTGATGGTCTGCTGCAGATCGGATGGACACGGCTTCATGGAGCCTCCCCTATGAGCTGTTTCCCCCCCCGAGGTCTGTGTACGAGCAGTGCTACCGACGACAGGTCTTCCTGCGACGACAGGTCTTCCTGACACGACGGCGGTCCGGAGTAGCGCTCAACAGCGGCGCAACGTAAGGATTCCCTCCGGATAGCGCAACGGGCCGACAACCCCGCGGGACCAGCCCGTGGGCGCGGGATCTAGGACTTGTCGGGCCGACTGTCAAACCGACCCCCGCCCACCTGGTGGGGAATGTCGACTGCAAACCTCTCGTTCCGAAGCCGCAAGGCCGCGAAGTGAAAGGAAGAACCACATGAGTTGGACCGGCTGGGTGGCGGGTTGGGTGACGGGGGTGGCGCTGGGGCAGTCCCCGGCGACGCTGGAGGCCGTCCGCCTGCACCGGTCCGACGCGGCGGCGCTCGCTCGGGCGGAGCTCGCCACGTGTGAGCAGGCGAAGTGCCCGGACGCGGGCCGCCTGGGCCTGCTCGCCGGGACTCTAGTACTTTCGGACGGGGACGCCGTTCAGGCGCGGGACCTGCTCACCCGCCACGCGCCGCCCGCGCCCCTGGAGGCCTTCCACGCCTTCTACCTGGGCCAGGCGCGCTTCTACGCGGGCGACCCCAATGGCGCGGCGAAGGACTTCGAGCGGGCCCTGGAGAAGGCCTCCCCGGCCCTTGCCGTGCGCGCCCGCGCCCGCCTGGGTGAGTCGCTCCTGGACGCACACCGGCCCAAGGACGCGTCCCCGGTGCTGGAGTCCGCGGCGGCGGCGCAGCCCACCCCGGAGCTGCTCTTCCAGCGCGCCCTGACGCGCGCGGCCACCGGCAACGCGGCGGGCCTGCGGGCGGACCTGAAGACAGTGGCGCTGCGCTTCCCCACCCACCCCTACGCGGACGAGGCGCTGGAGCAGCTGGCCACGCTGAAGCCCGCGGTGAAGCTCACCCTGCCCGAACACCTCCAGCGAGCCCGGGGCTTCCTCTCCGACGGCGCGGCGTCTCGGGCCGAGGACGAGCTCCTGAGGGCGGAGAAGCTGGGGCTGGTGAAGGGTGCGCCCGCCCAGGCACAGGTGGCGCTCCTGCGCGCGCAGGTGCTCTTCGCGCGAGGCAAGCGCGAGGAGGCGGAGAAGGCGCTCGCGGTGGCGCGCAAGGGGCCGCCGGCCATCGCCGCGGAGGCCGCGCTGGTGGTGGCGCGCCGGGCGCTGAAGTCGGACGACAACGAGAAGGCGCGCAAGCTGATGGCGGCGCTGGACAAGGCCTATCCCTCTCAAGCGGCTGGTGAGGAAGGCGCGTTCTTCGCCGCGTGGTTGGATTTGCAGGGCGGCCGCTTCGAGGACGCGGCGAAGTCCTTCGAGGACTACGAGAAGCGCTACAAGGGCTCGCGCCGCCGCGATGAGGCGATGTGGTTCCGCGCCCTCTCGCACATCCGGCTGGAGCAGTACGCCAAGGCGCGCCAGGCGCTGGACGACCTGGTGACGGCCTACCCGAAGACGAGCATGGCGCCGCAGGCGCGCTACTGGCAGGCGCGCACGGAGGAGCTGGGCGGCGGCAAGCCGGCGACGTTGGGACCCGCGTATGAAGCCGTCATCAGCGCGGCGCCCGCTTCGTTCTACGCGCTGCTCGCCACGGAGCGGCTGCGTGAGCTGGGACGCACGCCGCCCGCGGCCTTCCCGCAGCCTCCGAAGCAGCTCACCCTGCCCCGCCCTCCGGAGCTGGAGTTGGCGGTGGCGCTGACTCGCGCGGGCCTCTTCCGTGACGCGGCGGACGAGGTGCAGTCGCGCGTTTCGGGCCTGCGCGGCGCGGACCAGGCGCTGCCGTTCGCGCACGCGCTCTTGCAGCTGGGCGAGTTCGGCCACGCGCACGTCGTGGCGGCGCGCTACCTGTGGGGCCGGGCCTTCGGGGCGAAGGCACCGGACGCGCTGGCCGCGTTCTACCCGCGAGCGTTCGCCCAGGCGGTGGAGACGGAGGCCACGCGGCAGGCGCTGGATCCGTTTCTCGTGTGGGCCATCATGCGCCGCGAGAGCGCCTTCCGCCCGGAGGTCATGAGCGCGGCGGACGCGCGCGGCCTGATGCAGATCATCCCGCCCACGGCGACGGAGATCGCGCAGAAGATGGCGGAGCCCGCGCCCGCACCGGCGGACCTGTTCGCCCCGGAGCGCAACATCCGCTACGGCGCGTGGTACCTGGCGCAGCTGATGAAGCGCTTCGCGCACCCTGCCCTCGCGGCGGCGGCCTACAACGCGGGCCCCAAGGCGGCGGTGCGATGGACGCAGGAGCGCGGCACCCTGCCCCTGGACCTGTTCGTGGAGTCCATCCCGTACCGGGAGACGCGCGGCTACGTGAAGCAGGTGGTGGCGGACCTGTACCTCTACCACCGCTTCTATGAGAAGGACGGCACCCAGGCCCGGCTGGCCATGACGGTGCCCGCGCCCAGCACGGACGGCGTCAGCTTCTGACGGAAGGCTTGTGACGGATCAGGCGCCGCGTCAGCACTGGCGGCGCTGACGCTCCGACCTGGGCGGACGGCTTTCCGACGGACGCGGCGCGTGCGGACTTCAGGTGCCGCGCAAGGCCCGGAGGCGCTGACGCTCCGACCTGGGCGGACGGCTTTCCGACGGACGCGGCGCGTGCGGACTTCAGGTGCCGCGCAAGGCCCGGAGGCGCTGACGCTCCGACCTGGGCGGACGGCTTTCCGACGGACGCGGCGCGTGCGGACTTCAGGTGCCGCGCAAGGCCCGGAGGCGCTGACGCTCCGACCTGGGCGGACGGCTTTCCGACGGACGCGGCGCGTGCGGACTTCAGGTGCCGCGCAAGGCCCGGAGGCGCTGACGCTCCGACCTGGGCGGACGGCTTTCCGACGGACGCGGCGCGTGCGGACGTCAGGCGCCGCGCGTGGCCCGGCGGCGCTCGATTTCGAGCTCCAGCGACTGCACCACCTCCGACAGCGGCATGCTGCTGGAGTCCACGTGCACCGCGTCCTCGGCGGGCTTCAGGGGCGCCACCTCACGACCGGAGTCCGCGGCGTCGCGGCGCGTCTGGTCCTGGAGGACGCCCTCCAGGCTGCTGTCCACGCCCTTCTGGAACAGCTCCTCGAAGCGGCGGCGCGCGCGCACTTCCGGGTTCGCCTGGAGGAAGAACTTCACGTCCGCGTCCGGGAACACCACCGTGCCGATATCCCGGCCCTCCAGGATGGCGCCCGACGATGCCTCCAGGGCCAGCCGCCGCTGGAGCGCCAGCAGCCCCGCGCGCACCACCGGCCGCCCGGACACCTGCGACGCGCCCATGGAGATGGGCGGCGTGCGGATCTCCGACGACACGTCCTCGCCGCCCAGGAAGACGTGGTTCTCCTCGCCCACCACCTGGAAGTGGATGCGCACGCGCCCGAGCAGCTCGCCCAGCTTCGCGTCGTCGTCGAACGCGATGCCCTCGCGCGAGGCCATCAGCGCTACGCAGCGGTAGATGGCTCCGGTGTCCACCAGCGCGAACTCCAGTCGCCTCGCGAGCAGCTTGGACACGGAGGACTTGCCCGCTCCGGCCGGCCCGTCGATGGCGACGATGAACGGACGCGTGCTCATGACAGGACCTCCTTCAGCGCCGCCACGCACCGGGCATTCTCCTCCGGAGAACCCACGGAGATGCGCAGGCAGTTCGGGTGGCCGTTGCCCGCCATGGGCCGCACGATGACGCCCCGGCGCAAGAGCTGCTCGTACACCTCGGCGGACGGACGGTGGCAGTCCACGAAGACGAAGTTCGCGTGGCTGTCCGTCAGCGTGAGCCCCAGCTTCGGCAGCTCCTCTCCGTAGAAGCGCAGGCCCACGCGGTTGTTCTCGCGCGTGTGCTTCACGTGCTCCGTGTCCTCCAGCGCCGCCATGCCCGCCGCCTGCGCCACCGTCGTCAGGTTGAACGGCATGCGCGTGCGGTGCACGTAGCCCGCGAGCTTCGCGTCCATCACCGCGCTGCCCAACCGGATGCCGGCCAGCCCGTGGATCTTGCTGAAGGTGCGCAGCCCCACCAGGTTCGGATACGTGTGGAACAGCTCCACCGCGCTCGCGTAGTCGGGCCAGTCCACGAACTCCGCATAGGCCTCGTCGTGGACGACGAGCACGTCCTTCGGCACCGCCGCGAGGAACTTCTCCAGGTCCTTGCGCCCGAACGTGGTGCCCGTGGGGTTGTCCGGGTTGGCCAGGAACACCATGCGCGTGCGCGGCGTGACGGCGCGGGCCATGGCCTCCAGGTCGTACCGGAAGCCCTCGCGCATGGGCACCTCCACGAACGCACGGCCATGCGCCTGCGCGGAGATGCGGTACGCGGGGAACGAGCCCTTGCACAGGAGGATCTCCTCCTCGGGCGTCGTGAACGTGCGCATCAACAGCTCGATGAGCTCGTTGGAGCCGCTGCCCAGCACCACTTCCTCCGGCTTCACGCCCAGGTGCGCGGCCAGCTTGCGCACCAGGTGGAAGCTGGTGGCGTCCGGGTACAGGTGCACCTGCGCGGCGGCGTTGCGCATGGCCTCCACCGCGCGGGGCGACGGGCCCAGCGGGTTCTCGTTGGAGGCCAGCTTGATGACGCCTTTGAGGCCGTACTCCCGCTCGGTCTCCTCGATGGGCTTGCCCGGAACGTAGGCCTTGAGCGTCTCGACGTAGGGAGGAACGAGCGGTCGCATGAAGTGTGAACCTCTACTTGCCGGAGTACATGCCGAGTGCGCGGAACTTGTCGTAGCGGTCGCGCACCAGCGCGTCCGGATTCAGCTCCGCCAGCTGGCCCAGGTGCTTGCGCAGCGTCTTGCCCAGCGCTTCCGCCGCCTTGGCCGGGTCGCGGTGCGCGCCGCCCGGAGGCTCCGGAATCACCTCGTCGATGATCTTCATCTCCAGCAGGTCCGGCGCCGTGGGGCGCATCGCGTCCGCGGCCTTGTCCGCCTTGGTCGCGTCGCGGAAGAGGATGGAGGCGCAGCCCTCCGGGGAGATGACCGAGTAGACGCTGTTCTGGAACATCAGCACGCGGTTGCCCACGCCGATGGCCAGCGCGCCGCCGGAGCCGCCCTCACCCACCACGGTGGAGATGATGGGCACGCGCAGCCGGCTCATGACCTCCAGGTTCATGGCGATGGCCTCCGCCTGGCCGCGCTCCTCCGCGCCAATACCCGGGTACGCGCCCGGCGTGTCCACGAAGGTGAGGATGGGCTTCTCCATCCGCTCGGCCAGCTCCATCAGCCTGCGCGCCTTGCGGTAGCCCTCCGGGCGCGGCATGCCGAAGTTGCGCGCCATGTTCTCCTTGGTGTTGCGCCCCTTCTGATGGCCGATGAGCATCACCGTCTTGCCATCGAAGCGCGCGAAGCCACCGACGATGGACGGGTCCTCGCCGAAGTGCCGGTCGCCGCACATCTCGAAGAAGTCCGTGAAGAGGTAGTGGACGTAGTCCAGGAAGTACGGGCGCGCGCTGTGGCGCGACAGCTGCACCACCTGCCAGCGGGTCAGGTCGCTGAAGATCTCCGTCTGGAGCTTCTTCGCCTTCTTCTCCAGCTTGGAGATTTCGGAGGAGAAATCCACGGTGCCGCTGGTGGAGAGGACCTTCAGCTCCTCGATCTTCTTTTCCAGCTCGATGAGCGGGCGCTCGAAGTCGAGCGCGTAGCCAATGCCGGTTGCCATGGCGCCGAACTAGCACCAGGGTTCAGGCCTTTCAACGCGCAAGCGGTTACGCACCCCCTGGAATGTCCGGGAGGTCCGCCCGTCTGGAGCCACATGGTCCTCGCCCTCTCCCTGCTGGCCCTGACGCTGTCCGCCGCTCCGGCCGCGCCTCCTTCCGGCCGGGCCCTCAACACGCAGGGGTTCCGGCTGTACCAGTCCGGCCGTTATCCAGAGGCCCTGGAGAAGTTCCAGGCCGCTGCCCAGGCCACGCCGGACTACGCCCTGGCCCACTACAACGCCGCCGCCACCCTGGGCCTCCTGCGCAAGCAGGGCAAGGTGTGCGAGTACAGCGCCCACCGCGACGTCATCGTGGAGAAGCTGGCCACCGCCGTGCGCCTGGACGCGCGCCGTCTCCAGCGGGCGAAGGAGGACCGGGACCTGGACGTCATCCGGGACACGCTCGGCTGGCAGAAGCTGCTGGGCCGCACGCCCCAGAAGGAGGCCGACGTGCCGGCCCTCCTGCGGGCGGTGTCCTGGTACGGCCCCGGCGTGGGCGTCTACGGCACCGTCCGTGCCCTGAAGTTCCAGGACGGGGGCCGCGTGGAGTTCTGGAAGCGGGACGTGGACGACTCCGGCACGCCCCGCGAGTCCCGGACCCCGGGCACGTACACCGTCAAGGGCCGCACGGTGGAGGTGAAGCTCCCCAACGCCGCGCCCGTCACCGGAACCCTCAGCGAGACGGGCGCCCTCACCTTCCCGGAACCCCTGGGCGGCTTCACCGACAGCCCGTCGGAGTGCGACGCCTGAGGCCAAGTGACGTCCCGTGCACGCCTACCCGCGTCCAGGGGACACCGCCCTGGCGCGCCTGCCTGCCGGTGAGCACCTTCCTCCCGTAGCCGAGGGGGAAGCCGTGCACAGACTCAACGCCAGACACTGGGGGCTGGCCGCCATCATCGCGGTCGCGCCCTTCGTCCTCGCCTTCGTGCTGGGAGCCTCGGCGCCCCAGCTGCTGGAGCCGGTGCTCGGGACGCCGGTGGGTGGGCTGAGCTGGGGACTGGCCGCGGTGCTGGGACTCGTGGGCGGCGCCCTCTTCGCGCGCATCCTCGCGGCCCTGCAGCGTCCGCGCATCCAGGCGTCGCCGGTGCTGCGCGTACTGGGCACGGTGGGCGGCGCCAGCGCGGTGGTGACCCTGTGCATCGTGCCAGCGGTGGCGCTGATGCTCCTGGGTCCGGGCTGGGTGCTCCATCAGCACCTTCAGGTGCCGGCGGCCCCGACGGTGCGCTCACTGGAAGCGACCGCCGTGGACCTGCTGGGACAGGCGCGCCGGGCGAATCCCCACCGGCTGCCGCTGTCCCTGCTCCTGCCGGGCCCCCACTGAGGAGCCCGGCGCGGCCAATGCTCAGGCCGCCTTGATCTTCGCCGGCGGCGCGGACAGCGCGTACCAGGCAGTGCGGAACGCCTTCAGCTCGCGCAGCCCCGCGGGGTGACGGCCCAGCGCGGGCGCCATCGTCACGGGCAGGCCAATCTTCTTCTCCATGGCCTTGGCAGCGTTCAGCTCCAGCTTGCGGCGGTTCTCGCACTTCTCGCAGGTGGACTTGGGGCCCACGCGGTTGACGAGCACCCGCTCCACCTGGAGCTTGCGCTCCTTGAGGTACTCCACCAGCCGCTCCGTGCGGGTCGACGCCAGGTCCTCGCCGCGCGTGACGACCACGAAGCGCGACTCGCTGGGGGACGCCAGCGCGTCCTCGAAGCGCTTCACGTGCTTGAGCATCGCCGCCAGGTCATCCGCCAGCTCGCCCAGGCCCTTGGCGCGGTGCTTGTTGAGGATGCCGTGCAGCGCGCCCAGCCACGTCTTCGCCGTATCCGCCAGCTCCACCACGCGCACGTTCGTCACCTGCGGCGACGAGTCCACCACGATGCGCTTGAACCGCTCCTGCACCAGCGCGTCCGTCAGCACGGACATGGCCGCCAGCTCGTCGATGCCCGGGGGCGCGCACTCCAGCAGGTTGCGCAGGTAGAGCAGGTCCGCCGGCACGTCGTTGCCCGCCTTGGGCGCGCCCTCGAAGGCCTTCTCCGCCTTCTCCTTCAGCCGCTTGCGCAGGGCATTGAACCAACCCGCCATGTCCAGCTCGCGCGCGTACAGGCCCTTGGTGCCCTTCACCTGCGTCTCGGTGTCCGTCAGGCGGCTCTGCAGCACGTCCGACAGCGAGTGCGCGGGATCCGTGGAGATGAGGAGCACCGGCCCCTCCTTCTCCGTCAGCGTCACCGCCGCGGCGGCCGCGCAGGAGGACTTGCCCACCCCACCCTGCCCCACGAAGAAGATGAGCCGCGTGGGCGGCAGCGGAGGCGCCGCGATGGGAGGCATGGACGGGGCGCGCACCAGCGCCGGAGGCCCTTCCGCCGCGCTGAACTCCAGCGCCTTGGTCTCCTTGCCCGCCGCCCACTCCTTGGCGAATTCCTTCAGCCCGTCCAGCCCCCGGGGCGCCACCTCGCGGCGGCCCAGCAGGTTCACGGGTACGGTCTTGTCCAGCGCCTGGTACTTGCGCACGTGGGGGGCCTGCAGACCCCGGCGGCCCTGACACGCCGGACAGCCCTCGTGGTCCTCCACCTGATTGACCACCACCTCCGTCACCGGCAGACCGCGCTCGCGCAGCTGGGTGAAGTACATGCGCGTCTGCGCTTCCGGCACCGGCTCCGCCAGGGCCACCAGGTGGAAGGCCGTGCGCGCGGGGTCCTTCAGCAGCGCCAGCAGCTTCTCCGCCTTCTGGCCCACCTGATCCAGGAAGCCGGCGGGGGTCGCCTCCGCCGCGGCGGCGGCCGCCTTCTTGCCCTTGCCGCTGGGGGCCGGGGCGGCGCGGTCCTGGCCCGCCTTCACGAAGCCCAGGAACTTGCGCAGCTGCGCCGGCATGTCGAACAGGCGCAGCGTGTGGCTGGTGGGCGCCGTGTCCACCACGATGCGGTCGTAGTCGCCTGACTCCAGCAGCTCCACCACGTGGAAGAGGGCCACCAGCTCCTCCAGCCCAGGCACCGCCTGCTGGTAGAGCTTGCCCATCTCCTCGTCCGACAGGTGCGTGCCCTTCACCGCCGCCTTCGCCAGCGCCGGCAGGTACTCCGCCAGGAACGGCTTGAGCAGCGCGGGCGGGTTCAGCTCCGCGCCGAAGAGGCCGCCTTCGCCCTTGCCCGCCTGGAGCTTGGTGGGCTTCGCCGGCAGCTTCTTCTTCACGAGGTCCGACAGGGACTGGACCGGATCCAACGAGACGACCAGCACCCGGTGCTTGGGCACTTCTTCGGAGAGCCTCACCGCGTACGCTGCCGCAAGCGTGGTCTTGCCGACCCCGCCCTTGCCGCCGAAGAAGTGAAGTACTCTCGCGTCGCTCATTGCGTTGTGGCCTTCCTTGTGCCCCCCCGGCGGCACCCCAGATGACTCACGTCGGACGACCGCACCATGGGGGGCGGACGTGGCCCGAAATGAAACGTCCCGGCCGGGCCCTCACCAACGGGTGGGAGAGGCCCGGATGATCCCCCGTCCAGGGGGGAAAAGTCAAGAATTGACAGGGGTTTTCGAGACCTCCCCCGCCCGCTTAAGCCGGCTTGGGGAGGCCCCGTGCGCGCTCTCCAGGAGCCCTGCCAAGGGCCCGGAATCCGGGCCTTCTTGCCTACCCATCAGGTCAGCGGTGGGCGGCCGCAGGTCGCCGAGCCGGGGGACGGGGCACGGATCAGCGGGTCAGGAAGCTGCTGGCGCTCATGGGGCCGTCGTTGCCCTGTCCACCCAGGGGGCTGCCGCCACCCGGGGTGCCCTGGGCACGGTTCTCCGCCGCGTAGCGGTTGAGCTTGTTGTAGAGCGTCTTCTCGCTCACCCCCAGCACCTCCGCCGTGCGGGCCTTGTTGTTCCCGTTCCGCTGGAGGCTGCCCAGGATGTACTCGCGCTCCACGGCGTCCAGGCTCAGGCCGAACGGCAGCTTGAACGTGTGGCGCTCCGGGCTCTTGCCGGCCATGTCGGGCGGCAGGTGCTCGCGGGTGATCAGCTCCCCGTCGCAGAGGATGACGGCGCGCTCCACGGCGTTGCGCAGCTCGCGGATGTTGCCCGGCCAGTCGTAGTTCTTGAGCACCTCCATCGCTTCCGGGTGCACGCCGGAGACGCGCTTGGCCGAGTCCCCACGGAACTTGTCCACGAAGTGCTGGACCAGGATGGGCACGTCGTCCCGGCGCTCGCGCAGGGGCGGCAGGTGCAGCTGGAACACGTTGAGGCGGAAGTAGAGGTCCTCGCGGAAGCGCTGGTTCTTGATCTCCTGCTTCAGGTCGCGGTTCGTGGCGGACAGCACGCGCACGTCCACTTCGATCTCCACCTTGCCACCCAGGCGGCGCAGGCGGCCCTCTTCCAGCACGCGCAGCAGCTTGGCCTGCAGGTCGATGGGGATCTCACCCAACTCGTCCAGGAAGAGCGTGCCGCCGTGGGCCATCTCGAACACGCCCGGGCGGCGCTGATCCGCGCCGGTGAAGGCGCCGCGCTCGTGGCCGAAGAGCTCGGACTCAATCAGCGTCGCGGGGATGGACGCGCAGTTGATGGCGATGAAGGGCTTGTCGCGGCGCAGGGACAGGTTGTGCACCGTGCGGGCGACCACTTCCTTGCCCGTGCCGGACTCGCCGCTGATGGAGACGCTGGCCTTGGAGGGGGCCACCTTCTCCATCATCTCGATGACCTTGCGCATCCCGGTGGAGCTGGCGATGAGGTCCGTGGAGCCCAGCTGCTTGAGGCGGCGCCGGAGCGTCTGCACCTCGCGCAGGGTCTCCTTCTTCTCCAGCGCGCGGTCGATGCAGACCTTGAGCCGCGCGGTGTCCAGCGGCTTCACGATGAAGTCGTAGGCGCCCTCGCGGATGGACTCCACGGCGGTGTCGATGGTGCCGCGGCCGGTGAGGAACACGACCGGGCAGTCCGGCAGCTCCTCGCGCAGGTTGCGCAAGAGCCACAGGCCATCCGTCTCCGGCATGGCGAGGTCCGACAGGACGACGTCGGGCCGGAACTCACCGGCCTTGCGGAGGGCGTCATGCCCGTCGAACGCGGTCTCGACCTTGTGACCCCAGGCGGACAGCATCTCCGCCAGGGCCTCGCAGGTCTCACGTTCGTCATCCACGGCCAGGATTCGTGCGCTGCCCAAGGTGAAAACCTCCACTGCGATGAAGCGTGATGAAACCGGATGGAAGACCGACCGCGCCCGAAGGGGAGAACCTCAGGTGCGCGGGAACACGAGGCGGCACGTTCCCGCCTCCACGAAGAACTCGATGCCCAGCTGGGCCGCGCGGAGCGTCAGCGCGGCCACGGTGTCCGACGCTCGCTCGGGCGCCGAGGAGCCGTCCGCGACCGCCAGCACCGCGTTCGGCCCTTCCGCGCGGACCGAGACGACCACCGTGGAGCCGGACTCCGCGCGATGGAAGGCGCGCATCAGCACCTGCACCAGGAAGAAGCCCAGCTCGGTGGTGTCCTCCAGGTGGGCCTGCACGTCCGGCTCGATGTCGCGCTGGACCTGGAGGCGGCGCCGGCGGCTCTCATGGCCCAGCACGTCCAGGGCCTTGCCGGTGGCGTCCGACAGCGGCGCGTCCCCGGAGGGGCCCGCTCCGCGAAACACGATGAAGTCCGAGAAGAGCTTGAGCAGGCCGTCCACGCGGGCGATCTGCTCGCGCATCGCCTTGAGGTTCTTCTCCTGGGTGGCCGGCACCTGGCCGGACTCGCCCTTGAGCTTCTCGGAGAGCACCTCGAGATGGATGGCGAGCGCGTTGAGCGGGTTGCGCACGTCGTGCAGCAAGCTGTCCATCAAGGGCGGAACCGCGTCGTAGCGGGCCGCGCCCACCACCGGGTCCGACACTTCCTGGACAGAAGGCACACTGATAGCCATGAGAAATGAGTTAACCACCTGGAACTCCTAGGAATTTCCGTCGCCCCACCCCCGCCGCCGCCCTACCGAGCCAGGATTTAGGGAGCACCCCAGGGATCGTCAACCCTGGGTCGGTAATTCTTGCCGGAGTTCTAAAATTCCCGTGTCGGAACAGCCACTTACGACCTCTCGCAAGTGTCATTCAACGAACGGGAACCCCATCCCGGGCGATCAGCGTGTCCAGGGGTTGTCCACCCCCGGACAGCGCGTCCGCCCTCAGGTGCCGGTGGCGGGCGAAGGCGGCTGGGCAGCGGCGCCCACGCCCACGAGCTGGAGGCCCAGCCGGGCGGCGTACTCGAAGATGCGCGGGTCCCGGTAGAACTCGCCAAAGACGATGCGGGTGCAGCCGCTGTTGGCGATCAGCTTGAAGCACGGCCAGCACGGGCTGGCGGTCGTGTAGATGGTCGCCCCGTCGATTCCGACGCCGTTCTTGGCGGCCTGGATGATGGCGTTGGCCTCCGCGTGGACGGTGGCCACGCAGTGGCCGTTCTCCATCATGTGGCCGACTTCATCGCAGTGGGGCAGGCCGCGGATGGCGCCGTTGTAGCCGGTGGACAGGATGGTCTTGTCCCTCACCAGCACCGCGCCCACGTGCTTGCGGTCGCAGGTGGCGCGCGTGGCCACCTGCTGGGCGATGTCCATGAAGTACTGATCCCAATTGCCCCGAGCGGACATGCGCGTGAACCCTCCAGCGAAAGAGCCCGCAGCTCTAACGCTGGATCAGGCCCGCACCAATTTCTCGGTCCGGGGCTGTTGGATCAGCGACTCGCCGTCTTCTGAGGCCCCGCACCCTCCGCGTCCGCGGAGCGCTCCAAGAGCCGGCCGAAGCCCTTCGCCTGGAGGAAGCCGCGCACCTTGGCGCTGGGCGCGGCGAACGTCTCGCCGGGCATGGGCACGTCGAAGCTGAAGTTCTGGGAGGCGACCTCGAAGTCCACCTTCGCGGTGCGGTAGCCCTCCACGATGGCCAACAGCCGCCCCGTCTCGATGCTGAAGATGCCACCGCCGGAGGCCCCATAGCCGATGGGCGCGTCCGTCTTCAGCATGCGCGGGTGCTTCGTCTCCTTGTCCCACTCCACCTGGGACACCATGCCGCCGGAGATGGACAGCGCGCGGCCGTACGGGGACGCCGCCACCACCACGTCCTCGCCCGGCTCCAGTTCGTCGTCCGCGGCCAGCTCCGCCACGGGCCACGTCACGCCCGTCACGCGCAGCAGCGCCAGGTCCACGTCCGGCACCTGGCCCGTGGCCACCACCTCCGCCAGGTACTCGTGCGTCTCCGCGCGCCGGTCCAACACGACCTTGAGCACGGGGTCCTTCAGGTCGCCCTGCTCCACCGCGTGCGCGTTGGTGAGGACATAGCTGACGGGCCCGGCCTCACCGGCCTCCGTGCCAATGACGACGCCCGACGCCGAGCGGCGCACCTTGCCGTCCTCCGTCGTCACCAGCCGCACGTTGAGCGGGAGGATGCGCCGCACCATCGCCTTGCGCGTCGGTTGCGGCGTGGGCTCGGGCCGGGACAGCGCCCGCTCCACCCGGAGCGGAGCCTGCGTGTGCGTCGCGACCGGAGTGTCCTCGGAGGATTGCGACGGGGCACTGGCGCACGACACGAGGGCCCACAGGAGGGGGGTGCCCAACAGCAACCGGTTCATCAACACTCCAGGCGCAAGGATGAGGAGGGACGAAAAGACGACGACACACGCGCAACTCGGTGCGAAGCCGCATCATCCCGAGCCCTGGCCCGGATTGGGAAGCAGACGAGCAGGCATCGGCTTCCTGGATGCCTGCCCTCCGCCACCCGTCAGGTGTAGCGCTGACGCATCAGGAACAAGATGGCGTCCTTCGCGCAGAACTCGCAGTAGCCGTAGCGCTCCGCCATCGTCTTGAGCGTGTCCTGCACCTGCGTCTGCTCGCGCGAGGAGAGCTGGTTGCGGTCCTCGGAGAGGTACTTGAGGACGTTCTCCTTGTTCTTGCGCAGCACGCGCTTGCGCTCCTCGAAGTAGTGGTCGCGCAGGCGCTTGAACATGTCCGGGAAGATGCGCGGGTAGTCCATGGCGCCGTCCGGGTTGTCCAGCCGGTGCGCGCCAATGCTTGCAATCAGCCCGCGGCGGAAGTCCGCGGGGGCCTCGCCCTGCGGCATCACGATGGCCTCCACCTCCGCCATGCGCGCCTCGTCCGGCTTCTCCGATTCGCCCGTCACGCGGTTGCGCATCTTCTCCCCGCGCACCCAGTGGCTGACGCTCTGGATGTAGCGCTCCACCAGCTCGCGGTACTGGCCTTCCGACACCAGGCCCATGGAGTCGCGCACCTCCGAGTCCACGCGGTCCAGGTACGTGCCCTCCACCACGCGCACGAAGGTTTCGTGGTCGTGGTAGCCGTCCATCACCTCCTGGAGGAGGAACTCGTAGACGCTCTTGTCCTTGCAGAGCGCGTGCAACTCCTCCAGCACCGCCAGCGCGTGGAGGCACTTGAAGTCGGGGTTCTGCGCGGCGTTGAAGAGGGCCGTCTTGATTTCGCGCGCGCTCGCGCCGGAGCGCCCCTCGTAGTTGGGGTACGCGTCGGACTCCTCGTACATCTCCTCGCGCAGCTTGAGCAGCTCCTTGGTGTTCGCGGAGGACAGCCGCGCGGGCACTCCCGCCTCCTGGTACAGGTGAAGCTTCTCCACCGGGGCCACCTGCTCCACCAGCGGCTTCACGTTGGCTGGGTAGCGGTCCGGGATGGGCTTCTTCAGGCGCGTGAGCACCGCCCACATCGCGGCCACCTCCGTGGCGTGCGGCGCCACGTGCTTGCCCACGGACGTCGCGGTGATCTGCGCGTCGTAGATCTCCTGCTCGACCTTGTAGCGGCGCAGGTACGGCACGCGCACCAGCTCGATGCGGCCCTTGAACGACGCGAAGTCCGGCAGCTCCTTGAACGCGTTCAGGTGCTTCTCGTTGGAGGACGCGATGAGCACCTCGTCCAGCTGGAGCACGAAGGGCTCCAGCGGCACCTCGCCCGTCTCACTGAAGCCCAGCAGGTACTTGAAGGCCTCCAGCGGGCGCTTGAGCAGGTCCGCGTACTCGATGAGGCCGCGGTTGGCGTGCACCAGCGGACCGTGCGGCTCGAAGAGCACCGTGCTGTGCAGCGCGGCCGGCATGTTGAGCTGGGTGCGGTCCGCGGAGATCTGCTGCGCGGCGGCGTCCACGCTCATCTGCGGCTCCACCGTCACCGTGCCCACCTGGTAGCGGCGTGACACGTAGAAGCGCTCCACCTGCACGTGGCGCAGGACCTTGAGGTAATCGCCACCGTAGGAGTTGAGCAGCGCGGTGTAGATGCGGCGGCACTTGGCGCACAGCTCGCCGTCGCGCACGTAGTCGGACAGGATGAAATCCCCCGTCGACCCGTCACCGTTGCCCAGCCCCTTCTTCTTGAGCGCACCCTCCAGCAGCGCCTTGCGCTCCGTGGGGGGCACCGCGAACAGCGGGTGGTCGCGCAGCTCACAGGGCATGCGCAGGTCCAGGGCCTCCGCGTCCAGGTGGGCGTACGTGGTGAGCTCACCCTCGGCGGTCTTCGCGCCCGCGCGCTCGCCGAAGCCGATGGAGCCCTTGATCAGCTTCTCTGACGGGAAGACCCACGCGATGCGGTAGAGGGCCCCTTGAGGCTGACGGGAGTAGTCCTCCATGCCCTGCTTCAGCGCGTTGACCAGGCTGGACTTCGCGCTGCCGTTGGGGCCGTGCAGCATGATGAGCTTGTTGATGCGACCGGCGCGCACGAAGTTGCCCAGGATGCGGTAGAGGGCGTTCTGCACCTCCTCCTGCCCGGCGACGCGGCCGTCATGTTCAGCGGACGGGACGTCGAAGACCTTGAAGCGCCGGATGGTGCCGGTGGGGTGCGGCACCATTTCCGTGCCGTAGTGGTCCATCACGTCCCGCAGGTACTGCGCCGCGTTGCGCGACTGGCCCTTCGGGTCCGTGAAGAAGAGCGACAGGTACTCCTCGAAGGACAGGATGGACCGGTTCTTGACGAAGTCGGCGCTGACCTGTGCGCCCACCTCCTGCAGATAGCCCTTCGCTTCCACGGCGGCTCCCCTCTGTGGATGGGTGGTCTCTCGGATGTAGCCACGGCGCTTCGCCGTCGCATGTGAACCCCTGGGGCTGACCTTCGTTCCCGGCCCTAGGGATGTAAAGCGACCCGCCCTGCCCTCGCGGGCGGTGTGTTCGGGGTCGCGCGCTTGGATGCCGGCCGTGTCCCACCCGGCCAGGCGGGCGGCCAGGGGTGGAAGGTCCAGGCGCGCTGGAAGTTTGAGGACGTCCGTCGGATGACGGATGGTTCGCGATTCGCGGACCCGGGACGGGTGAGATACGGTCCCGGCAAGCCACACCCCATCCGCCGCAACGCCTCACCCGGAGCCCACACGCGATGCACAAGGAGCCCATCATCGGCATCGACCTCGGCACGACGAACTCGTGCGCGGCGATCGTCGAGGACAGCGGGAACGTCAAGCTCATCCCCTACAAGGGCGGCGAGTACACCATCCCCTCCATCTTCGCCATCGACGACAAGGGCAACGAGCTCATCGGCTTCGAGGCGAAGCGCCAGTGGCAGCTCAACCCGCGCAACACCGTCTACGGCTCCAAGCGCCTGGTGGGGGTCAACTTCAGCAGCGACGTCGTCGGCACGATGAAGAAGGCCGTCGCGTACAACATGCGCGCCGGCGCCAAGAACGACGTCACCCTGGACGTCGGCAAGAAGGAATTCACCCTCCAGGAGATCAGCGCCAAGATCCTGGGGAAGATCCGCGACGTCGCCGCCAACTACCTGAAGACGCCCATCAAGCGCGCGGTGGTGACGGTGCCCGCGTACTTCAACGACCGGCAGCGCCAGTCCGTGAAGGACGCCGGCAAGCTGATCGACCTGGAGGTGGTGCGCATCATCAACGAGCCCACCGCGGCGGCGCTCGCCTACGGCGTGGGCAAGACGTTGAAGGAGAAGGTCGTCATCTACGACCTGGGCGGCGGCACCTTCGACGTCTCCATCATCGAAATCCGCGACCGCGTCTTCGAGGTGAAGGCCACCGGCGGCGACGTGTTCCTGGGCGGCATCGACTTCGACAACGCCATCATCCACCACGTCCTCAAGGACTTCGCGGCCAAGACGGGCATCGACCTGGCCACGGACCCGGTGGCCATGCAGCGCATCAAGGACCTGGCCGAGCGCACGAAGATTGATTTGTCCGCGCGCGAGGAAGTGCCCTTCAACATCCCCTTCATCACGATGACGGCGCAGGGCCAGCCGCTGAACATCGAGATGAAGTTCACGCGCAAGATGCTGGAGCAGCTGACGAACCAGCTGGTGGACCGCACCCTGCAAATGGTGGCGCGCGTGCTGGTGGACTCGGGTCTGTCCACCAAGGACATCGACGAAGTGATGCTGGTGGGCGGCCAGACGCGCATGCCCGTCGTGCAGGACCGGCTCACCAAGTTCTTCGGCAAGCCGCCCAGCAAGGGCGTGCACCCGGACGAGGCGGTGGCCATTGGCGCGGCGCTCTACGCGCACTCGCTCGAGGACAACACCAACCTGCGCATCCAGCTGCTGGACGTGATTCCCATGGCCATTGGCCTGGAGCGCGGCGACGGCGGCTTCCACGTCGTCTTCCCGCGCAACGCGTCTATCCCCAACGCGAAGCAGCTGCTGGCCACGACGAGCATCGACAACCAGACCGAGCTCGCCATGCGCATCTACCAGGGCGACCACGACACGGTGGCGCGCAACGACCTGCTGGGCGAGTTCACCTTCTCCGGGATCATGCCCGCCAAGGCCGGCACGGTGAACGTGGAGATCATCTTCGACGTGAGCGTGGAGGGCATCCTCACCATGCGCGCGAAGGACCCCGCCACCGGCCGCGAGATGAAGACCACGGTGCGCGTCACGCAGAACTGAAGCACCTGGCGCCAGAAACACCACGGCGCCCCTGCCTGCTGGAGGCGAGGGGCGCCGGATGGAATCACCGACCGTCTGGGGGAAACCTCAGGCGGTCTTCTTTTCCTTCTCCATGACGATCTGCGGAGGCTCGTGCTTGGTGATCACCTGCTCGGTGATCTTGCACTCCTTGACGCCCTCGCGGAACGGCACGTCGTACATGATCTCCAGCATGGCGTCCTCCATGATGGCGCGCAGGCCGCGCGCTCCGGAGTGACGGCGCATCGCCTCGCGAGCGATGGCGCGCAGCGCTTCCTTGGTGAAGGTGAGCTTCACCTTCTCGATCTCGAACATCTTCTGGTACTGCTTCACCAGGGCGTTCTTCGGGATCGTGAGGATGGTGACGAGGTCATCCTCCTTCAGGTCGTTGAGCGTCGCGATCATCGGCAGACGGCCGATGAACTCCGGAATCATTCCGAACTTCATCAGGTCTTCCGGCTCGGTCATCGCCAGCAGCTCACCCACGCTGCGCTCTTCCTTGTGGGTGATCTTCGCGCCGAAGCCCAGGCCCTTCTCACCCACGCGGCGCTTGATGACGCCGTCGATGCCGTGGAAGGCACCGCCGCAGATGAAGAGGATGTTGGTCGTGTCGACCTGGACGTACTCCTGCTGGTTGTACTTCTTGCCGCCGCGCGGGGTGACGTTGGCGCGGGTGCCTTCGATGATCTTCAGCAGGGCCTGCTGCACGCCCTCGCCGCCCACGTCGCGAGTGGCGCTGGGCATGTCGCCCTTGCGGGCAATCTTGTCGATCTCGTCGATGTAGACGATGCCGCGCGCGGCCTTCTCCACGTCATAGTCGGCGTTGTGGAGGAGGTTCTGGATGATGTTCTCGACGTCCTCACCCACGTAGCCGGCCTCGGTGAGGCTGGTGGCATCCGCGATGGTGAAGGGGACGTTGAGGAAGCGCGCCAGGGACTGCGCGAGCAGCGTCTTGCCAGAGCCCGTGGGGCCGATGAGCAGGATGTTGCTCTTCTGCAGCTCCACGTCCTCGCCGCCAGGGGCCTTCACCCCGGGGCGCGGCCGGGCAGTCGGCTTCTTCTGATAGATGCGCTTGTAGTGGTTGTACACCGCGACCGAGAGGACCTTCTTCGCCTGGTCCTGGCCGATGACGTAGTCGTCGAGGAACGCCTTGATCTCCAGCGGCGTGGGCAGGCTGACCTGCGGCTTGCCTTCCTCGCGTTCGTTCTCGTCCGCGATGATGTCGTTACACAGCTTGATGCACTCGTCGCAGATGTAGACCGTGGGTCCGGCAATGAGCTTCCGGACCTCGCGCTGCGACTTTCCGCAGAACGAGCAGGACAGGTTGACGTGGTGCTCCTTCTTCACTGCCGCCTCCGAGTTCGCCGGTCCCGGTTCGGGACCTTCTCCACCGACCACCGCACTCCATCACCCCGCGAAGCCGCCCACGTCTTTCGACGGCTTCAAGCCCACCTACAGGCCCTGAACCCACTATAGGGCCCTCCCCTTCGGGCAGGAAGCCCGGTGGAAGCGCCCTATCCTTCCGAGCGTTCAGCCCAGGTCAACGGGTCGGTCTTGGATAACAGCGACTCAGGCGTCCGTCACGCTCGACGCGAGTTCTTCGACATCGTCCGCCAGGGAGGCCGCCCGCTCGGCGACAGCGTTGGGGACTCGACGGCTTCCCGCCAGCTCGGAGGCGAGCTTTCGCGCCAGCTGCGCCAGTTTCCGTACCTGGAGGCTCTCCGGGGGCGGCT